>JAHHUC010000040.1 GCA_020024215.1 Oscillospiraceae bacterium
TCATACACATCGCTGAGTCCGGCAGCTTGTGCCCATATGGGTATGTCATCGCCTGAAAGACCAAAGGGATAGCCCTTGCCGTCATATCTTTCGTGATGGTAAAGACATATATCTTTGGCATATCTGAGATAATTTTTATTTATGGAGGTTTTCAGGCAGGAAAGTATATCACAGCCAATCTGAGGATGGCTCTGCATAATTTTTCTTTCCTCACTTGTAAGCTTTCCCGGCTTTTGAAGTATGTGATCGGGTATGGCTGCCTTGCCGATATCATGAAGTGCAGCAGCACTGGACATAAGCCTTATGGATTCATCTGTAAGCCCGAATTCGGGGTAAATATAGGCTATTTCCTCCAATATTGCCTGAGTCAGGTACTGCACTCTTATCACATGGTCGGTGGATTCAGGCGAGCGGTATTCTGCCAAAGCTGCAAATGAGCATATGGCATCCTGACTTATTCTGTCCAAAATTTTGCCCTGCTGCTGTTTAAATGCCTCATAGTCGTTTTTAAATTCCGAAAGCTCCAATATGGTGTGTATGCTGTGCCATATGCAATCCTTTGGGGCAGGAAGGCGTATCACATCAGCTGCACCCTTGGATAAAAAAGGACAGTATTCCCTTTCGCTTACAAAGGCGGTAATTATTATAACGGGGATTTTTTTGCTTTTCTGAATATTTTTGGAATGTTCAAGAAAGGATTCCCAATCTGTATTCTCATCCTGAGTGTCCAAAAGGCAGGCATCAATAATATCCTGATGCTGTTCAAACAGAAGAAGCCCCTGCCTTATATTTCCGGCATGGAGAACCTGATACCTGTTTTCCAAAACCTCGGAAAGGATGCTGCGGGTATCGGGAATACTGCTTATGAGAAGTATGATATTGCTTTTCAATTTAGTTTTTTCTCCGTCTTAAATATTTTTATAATTGCATTAAGGCAAGGATTTTGTGATCCTTGCCTTATTCGATACATAATATATTAAAAATGTAGGTGGAATTAGATGAAAGAATTCATCATATATCCGA
This sequence comes from Oscillospiraceae bacterium, assembly GCA_020024215.1. GTDB lineage: Bacteria > Bacillota > Clostridia > Oscillospirales > Ruminococcaceae > Yanshouia. The sequence continues at coordinate 1,024 of JAHHUC010000040.1, forward strand.
TTGTGCCGTAATTTTTCAAGGCCAAGGCGCCGCCTCTGTTGTAAATTTTCATCATGTTTTCAATTCCGTAATAGTTGGGTGAATTGATGTTGTAGGGATTGTTTCTTTCACTTAAAAGATCCCTTTCACTTTCCCTCATGCCTATTTTGGCATCTGAATGAAGCTTTGATGAAAATTTATCCAAAACATAATTTACTGTTTCAGGAGAGCTTTCGGCTTTTTTCAAAAACACATCCTTGTCAAGTGTAAATCTGCCATCCTTTTCTACCTTTATGCCCACAAGCTCCAAGGATCTTTCAGAAACAGGGGGGATGATCATTCTCTTCATCTGGTGAAGAACCCCTATGCCCTTATCTGCATTGTCGTTCAAAAATTTAAGTGCGCCATTGAATTTGTCAATAAGCTGCTGTGTCATATCAAGTCTTGCAGCTGCAGAGGAGCGGTCAGAAGAAATTACAGCCGTTCCCACGCCTTTAAGCTTTATGCTCAGGCGGTCTGAAAGCTCAACCACATTTTTGCTGCTTTTAACATCTTGCAGCTTTTCTCCGTTAAGGCTTACCTCAAATTGTGCATCAGATGCGCTTTGAGAAGAATTTGCAAGCGAAAGCTCGTCGGCGGCCTTTCCTGATACAGTGAAGGCATTTTTGGCTCCTTCCTCACCCTTTAACCTTAGGGATACTCTTCCGTCCTTTTCTACAAGTGAGGCTGTGATGCCTATTTTGCTGTCGTTGATATCATCGGCAAGGCTCTGCAATATATCCTTTCCGGTTCCCTTGTTGAAAACAGATGTGTGAAATCTATGTTTTCCGGATTCGTTTTCGATGACAAGCTCGCCGCCTTTAAAATTTTCCACCCTTGAGGCGGATATGGCAGCGGAGGTGTTTATCTGCTCCTTTGCTGTGCTTTTTACATCAATGGTATATTTGTCCGAAGAAAGCTCCAGACGTCCGTCTGCTGAGGCAACCATAGAATTGTCAGAGAGGGCTGTGCGGTTTGAGCCGTTCTGTCCAAAATTTTCAGAGGCATCAATGATGCCCTGCATCTCTCTTTTATAGCTTTTGATAAATGCTTTTTCGGCTGATGACAGCGGCTTTTTCTGGGTATATCTGTGCTTTGATACAGAAGAAAAATCAGAAGGCCCCTTGATTTGGTTTCCAAACAGCGCATTATGAAGCCTGAGGCTGTTTATTCTGTTAGCACCCTGAAAGTATATACTGTTTATACCATACATAAATACCACTCCTTCATGAAAGCAGAAATATAATTGCTGTTTTAATATGGTTTAAAATTACTTAGCTTCATTTTGGGCAGGAGTATCAAGATCCTGCCAGATTTCATTGACATTTTCCACGCAGTCAAAGTAAATTTGAGTGAGGTTGTTCTGGGGGATGCCCAAAGCCTCCGCATATGCGGTTATTTTGCCCCAGTCGGCTCTTTCATAGCTGAGCACAAGGTTGTAAAGATCGGCGCATATGCCCTCATTTTTTATAAGCGCAGCTTTTATGTGCTCTGATATGGGAAGCTCGTAAAGAGCGTCCTCCAAGGGCACCTCCATAAGTGTTTCCAGGGTTGAGAACATACCCATCATGTAAGCCTCAGAGGCTGAGATGGGAAGCTTTGTTGTGGCTATGGATGCCAGATTTTTACAGAACATAGCTCTTTGGAATGAGGTTTTGATAAGCTCGTCCTGCATATCTCCCGAGCCATCTCTGAAGCTTAAAAGATAAATCCACTGCTTAAGCTGCTCCATGCCCAAAACAACAAGTGCCTGCTGAACAGATTTAACCTGATTGGTAAGTCCGAAATAGGCTGAATTTACAAGCTTCATCAAAGAAAAGGCGAGGGTTACATCGCGGGAAATGATTCTGGTTATTTCATCCACATCAGGCTCTTCATTTGTAACGGCGACCATAAGCTGGAAAAAGTTGCTCTGGATATGGTCAAAGCGATGAACCTTTGATTTCTTATGGATGCCTATCTGAGCGCCCTGCATATAATCGCATTTTAGCTTTATAGCCAGCTCCAGAGCTTCGGGTGTATTGATGTTGTAGGCAGATACCTGCTTTTCAAAGCTGTGGGCGAGATTGACAATGTTCTCCAAAGAGGTGCTGCTCTTTAAAAAGTCGATTTTGACAATATCCACAGCATCCATGATACCGAAGTATCTGGGGAGAAATTCAAAGTCCTTTATGGCGATTTTATAGCCCTGCTTCTTGAAGCGGTATATGATTTTCTGCGCCACAGGATGGATGATGCTATTATCCTCCACCTGTATAACAAGCTTTTTGCTGTCAAACATTTTCGGAATATTTCTCATGAGAAGATTGGGCGTAAAGGTGAGAAAAACAGTTTTACCGCCCAAAAACTTGTCATCACTCATTTCTCCAAGGAAGTGTTCGATGGCATTTGCAACCCATACATCCTGCTTGTTATAAAGGGAACTTTCATCCTGTCTGTAAAGGATCTCATAGGCAACGACCTGATGATTGCTGTTAACGACAGGCTGTTTTACAATATATGTCTCCATAGCTTTCATACCTTTCTGAGAACTGCATTTATTCCTGCTTATATAATATCAGATTTGTCTTTAATATTCCAGTGTATTTCTACATTATCACCGGGAAAAATCTGATCTGTGTAGGTAGCAGTCTTATTATTTTTTAAGATGACCACATCCCCTTGGGGATTTTGCGGATCCATGTCCACATAGTTGAGCAGACTGAACAGCTGATATTCACTTCCCGGTGAACAGGTCAGCAGAATTTTTTCCCCATTGAGCGTTATGGGAATGACAGAATCATTGCTGCTGCTTTTTATATTCTCGCTCAAGGGGGGCTGCTGCACAAGACCTATTACATCATTTTGGGAAAGCTTCTGATCCAGGTCCAAAAGCTGTTTGCCGTTTAAGGTGAGATCCTGGGCTTTAAGGTCTATGCCGCTTTCATCCAAAAGCTCTTTCACAGTGGTCACGTCCTTTTTTAAGACATTGTCCAAGGAGGAGACAGGCGAATCCTTAGATGCTGCCGTCCGGTTTATGAACACACGGCTTCCGCACATCACATCCTCGCCTAAAAACCTGACAGTGAATTCATTCCATTCTCCGCAGGCCTCCTTTGCTGTCAGAAAAGCATCCTTTCCATCGCAGGCGGGCTTGAACTCCACCTTGTCCCCGGCGCTCAGCACATCGGAAAGACCGGCAAGGCTTCCGTTTACAAACACCTCGGAAAGTGAAGCAAAGCCGCCTCTTTGAATTTTTCTTTCCCCGTTGAGGTTATATATAAGGTTTTTGCCGGAACGCCCCATGATCTGCCCATATTGATAGCCGCCTAATCTCAAGGCCTCCATAACAGTCATGCTTGCGCCCATAAGGCTTATTTTAGAGCCGTTGAGCGTTATGGACATTCCGCCGTTGTTTTCTGTCTGAACTGCGGTTACAGCAATTCCCACAGGTGTTGCATATTCGGCAGAAAGATATTTGTCATCTGCCTTTATCAGCTTTTTCATATAATTGTTTCCGCCGACAGCCACCTTGTTTTCCTCAATGGAAAGCTCCTGTGCAACCATTCTGCAAAGACCCTCGGTCCTGCTTCCGCCGCCAACCATAAACACAGCCTTTGGCGCAGAGCCGTTTACCTCTGTGATTCCCTCTGCAATTCTTCTTGCCAGCTCCCTTGTGACATTTTCTGTAAGAGAGATAGCGTCGCTTCTGCATATGGAGTGGGTTATTCCCAAAATGTCGTCAAATTCTATGTTTTCTCTCTGCCTGCTTAAATCAAATTTGATTTTTTCTGCTGTGTCAAAATCCACAAGCAGCTGCTGCATTATGCTTTCGGTTATTTCATCTCCTGCAATGGTTGCCATTGTGTAGCCGCAGACGCTGCCTTTATCCGATACGGCTATATCCGAGGTGCCGGCTCCCACATCCACAAGTGCTATGTTCAGCAGCCTAAGCTCCTTTGGGACAACTGCGTTCATGGCGGCGATAGGCTCCAAGGTCATTCCCGACACTGACAGCTTTGCAATGGAGGCGGTGGAATAGATGCTTTCAACCACCCCGTTTGGAAGAAAGGTTGCAATAATTTCCACAGAGGCCTTTTTTCCTCTGTGCCCCAAAAGCGTGGAAAAGGAATATCCGTCCAGCCGATATTCCACAACCGTGTGTCCCACATTGCAAAAGTCCATAGTATCCTCTGCCGAAAGCTCGGATTTTATCTGCTCATATGCTGTCTGAACCGCACCGGATTCCAACTGGAGAATATCTTTCTCATTTACAGAGCTGTGGTCGTCCAATTCCTTCTCAAAGATGACGCGGGCGGTTTTAAGAACTCTTCCTGCTGCTGCCGTATAAACTCTTTCAAGTGAAACCTCCAGCCGCTCCTCCAGCCTCTTCTTTATATCAAAAACTATTTTTGCCGTATTTTCTATATCCTCTATCTGCCCGTCTACAACAGCTCGGTTGGTGTGCTTTATCTCCTCTGCGTCAAGTATTTCATAAATATCGCCGTTTTTTTTGCACACAACTCCTATAACACTTCTTGTGCCTATGTCAAGGGCAAATATCAAACCTTCAGCTTTCATGCTCTACCTCCGTAAATTTTGTGTTTGGAGTTTACTTTTCATTTTTATTTGGGATAATCTCCTGGGGAATCTCCCCTCCGTTTTTTATTCGGTAGGCTGCTGATAAAAGCTTGCAGTACAATGCTGCGACAACCTCATAAAGCTCAGGGGGGATACTGCTTCCCACCTGAAGCATACACAGCATGGAAACTGCGCTGTCATCCCTGTAAACAGGGATTCCCCGCTCTTCGGCTATGCCTATTATTTTTTCCGCTATTTCTCCGTAGCCTGAGGCGATAACAATAGGCGCCTCATCCTCCTCGGCATTGTATTTTAAAGCGACTGCCTTATTTCTTTTGTTGGATTTAGCCATTTTATGTCAGCATCTCCTTAACTAAATTTGCTATATCTTAAGATCGACTCCGGTTCTCTTATAGGGGAGAGAGTGAAAGACATCCATAAGTGAACGCGGTCTTTCCAAAGGCTCCACCTCTGTTTTTCCCATTCGGTAATCGGTGGTATTGACATATGCTATAATATTTTCCTTCTCCTTTTTAAAATGCTGAACATATTCCGGCGGACAGAACAGCTGAAAATCTATTATCTGATCCTTTACAAAAAGCTCCATTTCAAATCTTCCCATATTTTCAATCTCAAAGGAAAGCAGCATATGTATGGGACTTTGCCCCCCGGAGGGCGCCTTCTCGCCGTCATCTTTGTTGTTTATCCATATTTCGGCAAAGGAGTGCATATCAAAAAACTTAACCGGGAGAACAAAGTGCAAAAGCGGGGTAAAGTTGCAGGGGGAGGAGAGAAGGCTGTATATGATCTTCTCAAATTTATCAGAATCGGCTCTTAAGAGGGATTTATCCTGAGATTGTATCTGGAGTATGTGGGAAAGATTATCCATAGCAGTTGCCTCTTTGCGGGCGGGCTTTTCATTCTGAACACCCCGCAAAAATGCCTGCAAAGCCGACATAAAGCTTTCCCTTTCCTCTCTTCCGTGCATCTGATGAGAAAGGCGGTATATTGTTTCGGTGAGATATTCCTCGTTGTTGTTGTATCTGGAGAGGTTATAGACGGTCATTTTGACTATCTTTTTTACTCCCTCTGAAAAAAGTATGCTGTTTTGCACATCGTCAAGCAGGGCGATAGTCTCTTTTTTCAAGGCGGTAAAATTCTCTGTGGAATCTGCTGCCTTAAATTTCTGCGAAAGCTCTAAAAGCTTGTCAGAAAGCTCTTTATTCGGAAAAAGGCTCTCTGAGAGAAATTTCAGATTGTTGCCCACAGAGCCGAGCGCTTCTTTTCGTGTGGAATAAAGCGTCAGGGCCTTGAGAAAGGATCCGGCAGCCTTTAAAAAATCGCTGCTGTCAGAGTGCTCCTTCACAAGCTGGCGCAGAACATCAAACATTTCACCTTTGAAAAGTGTAACCGAATTTTCCTGACTTTTCATTTCATCCGCAATTTTATCAAAGGGCACAAGCAGGTCGCTGAACATCTGCTCTATCTCCTTTGTAAGCGGATTGTTGTTGGCAGGAAGCAGCTTTATAAGAGCTTCAAGAGACGAGAAGCTCTTGAGGTAATTCACTGTTACAGAGGGGTCCTTCAAAAGGTTGAGCAAAAGCGCAGAGGCGTCATTTTCATTTCCCAGACCATTGTTCTGGCCTAAAAGCTCAGATTGGGATGAAGGCTTATTCACCCTTGAAACATTCTGAAGCGGAAACTGTGTGGAAAGCTCCGCATTTTTTTTCACATCAACAGGTTGGTTTTTATTTATAAGCGGTGTGGTAACTCTCAGTATATCTGCCATATTTTCCGCGTCCTTGCGCCTTGATCCCCCCATAACTGCAATAAATTTCAAATAGATTTTTCATCTATATATAATTTATCGAACGAAATTCCAAAAACACAAGCGCCGCACTTGTGTTTTGGAAAAATTGGTCGAATAAGATAGATGAAGAGTATTATGCTTGTCAGCATAACAGGTAAAATTTTTGAATAGTAGGTGAAGGAAAATGGCAATAGACCCCAGCATGGAACCAATGCTTGAAACATTTATATATGAGTCCAATACACTTTTGGAGCAGTTGGATGAAATTCTGCTGGAATCCGAAAAATCAAAGGATTTGAGCAAAGACAGCATAAACGAAGTGTTTCGTATAATGCACACCATCAAAGGCTCTTCAGCCATGATGGAATTTAACGGAATATCTTCCCTGGCTCATGCCATTGAGGATGTGTTCTTTATCCTGAGAGATGACAACACAAAGATGAACGGGGTGGGCGAAGCTCTGTTTGATGTGCTTTTTGAAGCGTCGGATTTCCTTAAAGACGAGATAGAATCGGTTCAAAATTCCGCAGAGGCGACACAGGACCCCAACGAGATGATAGCAGAGCTGGAGAGACTTGCCGCAATAATGAAGGGCGAAGCTCCGCCTTCAGAAAAGAAACAGGAGCAGCCTGTAAAGGAGGAGCAGCTTGCTGAGCCTTCCTCTGACAGCTGCAGAGTGAGAATTCACTTTGAAGAGGGCTGTCAGATGGAAAATATAAGGGCCTTTATGCTTATGACACAGCTTAAAGATCTGTGCGACGAGATAAGCTCTGTCCCTGCAAATCCCGAAAGCGATGCATCGCTTTGCTCCGAGATAGTCAAGAACGGATTCATCATTGATTTTAAGCCGGCATCTCAGGAAGAAGAGGTTCTGCGCACAATAGAAAATTCGGTAAACATCAAGGCCTATGAGGTTTTAACCAAGGGCGCAGGGGAAGCCTCCTCAAATGAGACGGTTTCTCAAAGCGTGTCCCTGCATGAAAATTCAAAATCCGAGGCAAAGCAAGCAGAGCATAAAAAGGCGGATGACGCAAAGGGCTCACTCCCTTCAGCTTCCAAGGCAAAGCAGAGCCTTGTCTCTGTAAATCAGTCCAAGGTGGATCAGCTGATGGATCTGGTGGGAGAGCTTGTCACAACCGAATCCATGGTTGTCGGAAACCCCGACTTAAATGGTCTTGCGCTTGACAATTTCCATAAGTCCGCAAGAGAATTGAGAAAGCTCACCGATGAACTGCGCGATGTTGTTATGTCCATAAGAATGGTTCCTCTTTCCGGACTTTTCCAGAGGATGAACAGAATAGTCAGAGATATGTGCAAGAAGCTGGACAAGGAGGTGGATCTTGTCACCGAGGGCGGAGACACCGAGGTTGACAAAACCATCAACGATGCAATCGGAGATCCCTTCATGCATATGATAAGAAATGCGCTGGATCACGCCATCGAGCTTCCTGAGGAAAGAATTGCCGCAGGAAAGCCGGAAAAGGGAAGAGTTACCATTTCGGCCAAGAATATGGGCGGAGAGATTGTTATAAATATCTCTGACGACGGCAGGGGACTTGACAAAAGGGCTATATTGGAAAAGGCCAGAAACAACGATATTTTGACAAAGCCTGAAAACGAATACACCGACAAGGAAATTTTCGGCCTTATAATGCTCCCCGGATTTTCCACCAACAAGCAGGTTACAGAATATTCCGGCAGAGGCGTCGGAATGGATGTTGTGAGAAAGAATGTGGAAAATGTGGGCGGAACCATATCCATAGACAGTAAGGCCGGAGAGGGAACTGTGTTCACCATAAAAATTCCACTCACACTGGCCATTGTGGACGGTATGGAAATTGCTATGGGCGGCTCCATCTACACACTGCCCATCACCTCAATAAAGCAGTCATTCAAGGTTACTCAGGATCAGGTAATATATGATACAGACGGCACCGAGATGATAATGCTGAGAGGAGAATGCTTCCCGCTTATCAGACTTCACCGCCTGTTCAATGCACACACAGATGTGACAAATCTGGAGGATGGAATCGTTATACAGATTGAAAGCGGAGATAATGTGGCATGCATATTTGCCGATGAGCTTTTGGGCCAGCAGCAGGTTGTTGTCAAGCCGTTCCCCAATTTTATAGGAAAATACGAGCTTAAAAAGCTGGGACTTTCCGGCTGCACAATTTTGGGCGATGGCAGCATAAGCCTTATTCTGGATGCCAACAGCATGCTCAATATACACTAAAGAGGAGGAAAAGGCAGATATGAACAATGAAAACATCGAAATGAGCCAGGATGCTCTTGATGATCTCACAGGAAGATATTTAACCTTCTATATAGGCGATTCCTTCTACGGAATAGAGCTTATAGATATACTTGAGATAATAGGAATACAGCAGATAACGCCTGTTCCGGGGCTTCCCAACTATTTTAAGGGACTTATAAATTTAAGAGGAAAGGTGGTCCCTGTCATTGATGTCCGTCTTAAATTCGGACAGGAGGAAAAGCCGTATGACGATAAAACCTGTATAATTGTGGTTACTATTCAGAATATGCAGGTGGGACTTGTTGTGGACAGTGTTGCAGAGGTTGTGACAATAGAGGGCAGCCAGAAAAACGAGCCTCCTCTTTTGGGCAAAAACGGTGAAAGATACCTTTCTTCTATTGCAAAGGTGAATGACAGGGTTATCCTGAATATAGATTGTGATAAATTCTTCCAGAGCGATCTCAGACCCTATTAAAATAAAGGAGAGGGACAAGTGGATACGCAAAAGCAGATAAATGACAGTCAAAGCCGAATCATAAGGATGACGGATAAGGAGTTTGCAACTCTGACAAGATTTATCAAGGAGCAATACGGCATAGATCTGACCAAAAAAAGAGTGCTCATTGAAAGCCGTCTCACAAATGATCTGCACAAGAGGGGCTTGACCAGCTTTGAACAGTATATGGAGATACTGTTCAAGGATAAATCCGGAAATGAAACTGTCAACTTACTTAATAAGCTGACTACAAACCTCTCATACTTCATGAGGGAAAATGACCACTTCAATTATCTTTATAATACTGTTCTTCCCGCTTTAGAAAGAAAGAAAACGGATCATGTGCTCAGGATATGGAGCGCCGGATGTTCCACCGGGCAGGAAGCCTACAACATACAAATGGTTATAGATGAGTATTTTGGAAGCAGAAAAAAGGAATGGGATGTTTCTATGCTGGCAACCGACATATCCATGCGGGTGCTCAACAAAGCCAAAAGCGGTGTATACACTGCCGATGAGCTAAAGGATCTGCCGGCAAACTGGAGGCATAAATATATTTCTCCTTTGAAGGACGGCACCTTTCAGATATGCGATGAGATAAGAAAACAGGTCATATTCAGACCGGGAAATCTCATGGAGGACTTCCACTATAAAAAGCCCTTTGACGTAATATTCTGCAGAAATGTCATGATATATTTTGACGCGGAGACAAAGGCCCAGATTGTCAACAAGTTCTACAACTGGACATCGCGAGGAGGCTATCTGTTTATCGGTCATTCTGAAAGCATAAGCGGTATAGGAACAAAATACACCTATATCCAGCCGGCAATATATCAAAGGAGGATTTAAGGCAAGTGGATGTATCTTTTTCAAATAAAAAAATAAAAGTACTGGTTGTAGACGATTCCATGTTTTTCCGCCGTGCATTGAGCGACAGCCTTTCCCGAGATGCAAGGATAGAGGTTATCGGCATGGCAGTCGATGCCATAGATGCGATGAGCAAGATAAAATCCTTAAAGCCGGATGTTGTCACACTGGATGTGGAGATGCCCCATTTAAACGGAATAGATTTTTTAAAACAGCTTATTCCGGTGCATCCCTTACCTGTTGTTGTAGTCAGCTCTGCGCCTATAAGGGCATTGGATGCCTTGGATGTGGGAGCGGTGGATTTTGTCAGAAAGCCGGATATCAAAAATCCTGAGGCTACAACAGCCTTTATGTCCGAGCTTATTCTAAAGGTAAAAATTGCATCTACTGCCCATGTGGGAGGCAAAAAAACAGCTTCACGATTTTTTGGAAATATGCACCTCAACAGCGGCGCAGGCAAAAACAAGGTCATCGCCATAGGGGCATCTACCGGCGGAACAGAGGCAATTTTAAGCGTTGTCAAGGATCTTCCGGACACAACACCGGGAATAGTCATAGTTCAGCATATGCCTCCTGTGTTTACCAATATGTATGCGCAGAGGCTGGACAGGATATGCAATATGCATGTTGTTGAGGCAACAAATGGCGCCAGGGTGGAAAAGGGCAAGATAATAATAGGGGCAGGAGAATTCCAGCTCAGGTTGGCAAAGGATGCTCAGGGCTATTATGTCAAAAGCGAGCCGGGACCTAAGGTGAGCGGTCACTGTCCTTCGGTGGATGTGCTTTTTGAATCTGTTGCACTTACGGCAGGCAGCAATGCAATGGGGGTTATTCTCACAGGCATGGGTGCAGATGGAGCAAACGGACTTCTGAAAATGAGAAAGGCAGGAGCCTATACAATAGGTCAGGATAAGGAGAGCTGTGTTGTTTACGGAATGCCTATGGTTGCAAATAACATAGGTGCTGTTCAAAGACAGTTTCCCTTAAATGAAATAGGAGCAGAAATCATACACCATCTCAACAGCGGTGTATAATTTTGAAGCCTTCAATAAACGTATGATTCGCATAGAGGAAAGTTTTTCCTGCTATGCGAATTTTTTTACGGCAATAAAAAAGATAATAATTATTGTTTTACCGAAAATTTCTGATTAAATCAAGGGAAAAATTAAAAAATTTTATTGACAAACAAAGGATGTGATGTTAGAATAAAAAACGTGGGAAGAATGTTTTGCATACACCTGTTCTTCATTCGCATCCGGATTCTACATATATGGTTAAAAGCGAATGAATATCAGGCAAGGTGTCAGACGAGAAAGCCCCTGGGTAAAAATATGAATGGTAAAATAATAAAATTGTGAAAGGAAAAGTGCTATGAAATACGAACTTACAAAGGATTTGGAAACAGGAAACAGCGTCATTGACAAAGAACATAAAGAGCTTTTTAATGCCGTTAATGAAATGATGGATGCATGTTCTAAGGGCAAGGGAAGGGCTCAGGTAGATTCTACGGTAAAATTTCTTCTGGATTATGTAGGCAGACACTTTGCCCATGAGGAGCAGCTGCATCAGAGAAGCGGATTTGAAAATTTTGCAGCTCATAAGCAGTTCCATGCAAATTATGCTGCCAAGCTGAAGCAGATTGTGTCTGCTATCCCTGCAACCGGTGCTACAATGGCTGATTTGACCAGCATCAATCAGCATGTGGGAATACTTGTAAGCCATATCCGCAGCACTGATAAAAAGCTGGGCGAATTTCTTAATTCCAAAAAATAACCTGTGAATAAATATTGAAGCGGCATCAAAAAGCCAAACAATATTTTTAAATAAAAGCTGTTCAAGCTGCAAAGAGGGCTTGTTGTCTGTGTAAGGCAGGCGGCAAGCCCTTTGGTTTTGGCCTGATTGGTTTATTGTTTCAGCAATTCAAGATGCTCAATCAGTTTTTAAGTGCTTCATACACTTAAATTCTTGTAAGCAGAGCAATTCATGATAATGGGATTTTTTTACCTATGACAGCTCTGGGCTTTCTTTTTGGCCTTTGATTTTTGAGGCTGATTTTATACTGACCATTATTTATATAGCTCCATTATAAAAATTACCCCGTCTGTCAGGCAGTACAGCATACTGACAGATGGGGTAATTCAAGCTTAAAAAGCTTTTTTTAGTGCATGGGGTGATTTTTTATTTGGAGAATAGCTTTTATCAAAGCTGCCGAAACTTCCTTTGTGGAGCATTCCTGCAAAAGCGCAGCAAGCTCGTCAGCATCAGCAACCACATATTTGGGCTGGAGATAATTAAGCGCCAATGCTGCCACATCCTTTTTGCATTTGTCACAGCGGCAGCAGTTGAATTTTTCAAAGGCTGCATCCAGCCTTTCTGCCACCAGATTTTCCATCAGGTTTATAACCGAAAGCTCCTTTGAATGGGAAAGCTTTACAGAAGATGCGCTGAAAGCCTTGTTTATATTGCTTTCCAAAATAGAGAGTGTGTTGGGCTGCTGCTTTGCATCAGGCACATCCGAATCTTCTGGTGAAAGAGGCTTTTTTTCTTCCTCTTCTGTGTTTACATATTCGGGCGCTGATGGCATTATAAGGTTGAACACATAATCTTTATCCAGATTTTTCTTGTTAGAGGAAGCCATTTAAAGCACCTCCCTTTTTATAAGCTCTTCCACAAGAGCCTTGTAATCTCCCACGGCTTTGTTTCTGGAAGCAAATTTATATATGTCCTCACGATGTATCTGTGCATTGGTAAGGGCGTTGCTCTGGCGTATGGTGGTATTCAGAAGCGGAACATCAAGCTGATTTGCTATATCTGAAGAGGCCTCTTTTATAACCTTGCTCACAGTTTCTCTGGAGGCAAAGTGGGTGAGGACTATTCCTGCAGCCTTTACATTGGGATTGCTTTTTTTCCTAACCTCCTCCAGTGTGCCTTTAAGCTGAACAAGCCCCTGAAGGCTGAAAATATCAGGAAGCGCAGGTATAAGAACATAGTCAGACACAGTGAAGGCATTGACGGTTAAAATTCCCAGCGCAGGAGGGGAATCTATCAAAATGTTGTCATAAAGATTGAACACCGGCTTAAGGCACTTGCTCAGAAGATATTCTCTTCCTTTTCCCGTAAACTCCAATTCTATTGCACTTAGCAGCATGTTGGAGGGAATTACATCGCAAAGAGGTGTGTGCTGAATTGTCTGCACAGCCAGCAGCTCACCCTTGAGCGCATGATATATGGAGTTTTGCATGACAACCCTATTATCTGCCCTGAGGCTGAAGGAAAGATCCCCCTGCGGGTCAAAATCCACACACAGCACCCTTCTGCCCAGATGTTTAAGGCCCATAGCTATGGCATTGGTGGTGGTGGTTTTTCCAACACCGCCCTTTTGGTTGGATACACAGAGAATTTTAGCCATCGAGACTCCTCCTAAGTTACTTGTAGCTAACATTATACAGCATATCCGACAAATTTACAATAGAATACCGCACTGTAAGGAGTAAACTTTTATCAAATGCTTTAGTTTTTGATGTTGCTGCCGAATAAGGAAGTTAGAAGGTATTAGAGCTTAAGCTCAATTTACAATAAGTTAGGGGTGTTCTGAGTGAAAATAAATCCCATGATAGCTTTACAAAGCTACGGAAGAATTTCAAACATAAATAAAAATCACAGCAGAATAAACGCATCCGGGGCGGAATCTAAAGTTGTAAAGGAAAATGCCGATCAAATTCAGATAAGCCCCGAGGGTGAAAGAAATGCAGAAATAAGCCGTCTTGTAAAGACTGCTGCAAAAAGCAGCGAGGGCGGCAGGAAGGTGTCTGCTGAGCGAATTGAAAAAATCCGTGAGCAGGTTAAAAGCAAAAGCTATTATGTGCCCACCGAGGATTTGACCAAGGCGTTTTTAGGCAGCTGGTTCGGGGTATAATCTATGGAAAAATCTCAGGCAAGAGAATATATAGAATTTATTGAGGGCTATGCCGATTTTCTTGAAAAGGCCGCACAGTGCGAAAAGGAAAAATATGCCGCTCTTCTTTCCTATGACAGGACAAGAACCGAAAAGGTTGTCTCCGAGCAGCAGGTGATGAATATGAAGATAAGCGAGCTTGAGGAAAGAAGAAGTGCATTGCAGCAAAGGATGGGATGTTCCCTTCTCACCTCAAGCCAGATTGCAAAAATGCTGGAGACTGATGACAGAAGCAGGCTTGAAGACGCTTTGAAAAAATTTGAAAGCAACATAAATACCATAAAATATTTTAACCGCAAGTCCCTTCTTTTTGTAAATGAAGGCTTGGGGATGCTTAATGCGGGAATTGAAAAGCAGAGTATAACATACGGCTCTGACGGCAGAAGACCGGATGATTCATTGCATAGTCCGCTTTTTGAGAAAGAAATTTAAACGGGGGTAATAGTTTTGATAAGACCGACTTTTCTTGGATTTGAAACAGCCAAAAGAGGACTTACAGCTGCCCAGAAGGGCATAGATATAGCAGGACACAACCTGACAAACTGGGATTCGGCAGGATATACGCGTCAGAGGGTTACTCAGGTTGCCGTTGCGCCGGATTCTTATCGTTCAAGGCTTTTGGGCGACCGCTCCGGCTTTGCAGGACAGGGTGTTGATGTGACGGGTATCACTCAGATAAGGGATACCTTTCTTGATAAGCGATACAGAGATGAGGCCTCCGATTTGGGATATTTCAACCAGGCCTCCACAATACTCAATGATATACAGGCATCCATAAATGAATATGACCCTAAGAACGATTCGGGACTGAGAGGACGCTTTATGGCTCTGTCGGATGCCCTTCAGAAGTTTTCGCTCAACGCTTATTCCGAAACTCATGCCAATATAGTTGCGACAGAGTTTAAAAATATGACGCAGATGCTTTGGCAGCTTAGCGGAAAGCTGGACTCTTCAAGGGAACAGCAGATATATGACACCGATGTGTCTGTGCAGGAAATCAACAAAAAGCTCAGCCAGATAGCAGGGCTTAACCACGCCATCATGGAGGATGCTGCCATAAGCCAGAAGAGCGATTATTTTGGCCCCAATGAGCTTTTGGACCAGAGAAATCTGCTCTTGGACGAGCTTTCACAGTATGTTGACATAAGCTATACAACAATGCCGGACACCACAGTTACAGTCAAGATAAACGGCCATGTGGCAGTTGAGGGCTCCAAATTTGACAAGATGGAGATGTCTGTTGACGAAAAGACAGATGTGGTTGGCGTGCGCTGGATTTCCAGCAACAAGTCGGTAAACCTGAGCAGCGGCTCCCTGAAGGCGAATATTGACTTTTTAAACGGCAGGGGAAACACGCTTGTAAATCAGGGCGAGACAAATAAGATGGGCTATTTCTATTATAAGGACAGGCTCAACTATCTTGCAGAAACAGTGGCTTCTGTTGCTAACAGGGCTATCCCTCTGACAGATAAAGACGGAAACATTGTCATGAAGGACGGAGAGATAGTTTATAAAAAGCTTTTGGGCGGACTTTCTCCGAATATGGGCGCCGACGGGAAATATCATGTTGATGACAGCATAAAAATTACTGCTGACAACATTTCCATTTCAGATGAATGGAACGAGGATCCCAGCTATGTCATTTTCCAAAGGGGAGAGGGAGATGTGCCTGACAATGTGGGCAATTATGCACAGGCTCTCATGGAAGCCATCACAGAAAAGCAGCAGATTTTCGGACCTGAAAATGACAGATTCACCGGCAGCTTTTTAGATTATATAAAGGGCTATGCCACCACATTGGCTGAGGACATAAGCTTCCACGAAAACAGAGAAACTGCGGTTTTCAGCATTTCCAGCACACTTGAGGACACCAGAGACGGCGTTTCCGGCGTTGTGGTGGATGAAGAAGTTTCCAACATAATGATGTATCAAAAATCTCTTGCTGCCGCCTCAAGACTTATGACTGTAATGGATGAGGCCCTTGACCTCATCATAAATAAAATGGGCCTTGTAGGCAGGTAAGCGGCAGTTTACAACGAAAGGAAGTAGCTTTATGAGAATAGCTCAGCGAATGGTGAGCAGAAATTATATGAGGACTCTTAACACAAGCCTCTCCAACAGAGCTGAAAGCCTCAAGAGAGGAAGCGACGGACTTGCCTTCTTCAAGCTTTCTGAAAATGTTGCCGACGGAAGCCGCGCAATGCACATTCAGGAGGAAAGATATCAGAGCACACAGCAGCTTGCAAACGTGGAGGATTTGATGTCCGAGCTTAATTCTGTGGACAGCAATATGGCTTCCATACATTCTGTGCTTCAAAGCGTGCAGGAAAAAACACTTATGGCATTGAGCGACAACTATGGCGATGATAAGAGAGAGGTTCTGGCTAAGGAGATAGGCAAGCTCAAGGAGCAGCTTTTCCAGTTCGCAAACTCCAAGTTTTCAGGCAAATATCTCTTTGGAGGAACAAACAACAGCACACCTCCCTTCACTGCTTCAGATGACGGAAAGCTGATGTTCAACGGTGTCAAGGTGGAGGATATTTTCAAGGAAAACGACGGAAAGTATTATTATCTCACCGACCCCAATGACCCCAACAGCAAAAAAGAGGTTAAAAACAGCGGTGACATCTATGCTGATATAGGCTTGGGACTTAAAATATCATCAGATATGCAGGCAGATCCCAGAACTGCGTTCAAGGTTTCATTCTCAGGACTTGAGCTTTTGGGCTTTGGCGAATCGGTAGAGGGCAAGAACGGAACTCAGGTTCCCAATAACGCATACGATTTGCTGACAGAGCTTGAAGAAGCTATCAAGCCGCCCTTTGACAGAAATAAGGCGGAGGATCTTCAGCGCCAGCTTATTAAGAGCACAGACAATGTGGGCATGGCAAGAACCGATATGGGAACAAGGTACAACTTCCTTGACAAAATAAAGACACAGCTTGAAGCGGATATTGACAACATGAGCGAAACAGAATCCCGGTTGATTTCATCCGATCCTGCCGAGGAGGCAATCAAGATGAAAAATTGCGAATATGTGTGGATGGCTGTTCTTCAGCTTGGAAGCAAGGTGCTCCCATCCTCTCTGCTGGATTATCTCAGATAATTAAACCTTAAAAATTTCGGAGGTGAGGATGTTTTGCAGTATATAGATATTACCACCACGATGGTCAAGAGCAGCCTTGATATAAGCTATTCACGTCTTGATGTAAAACATTCATTCAAGCCGGAATATAAGGCTGAGAGAAGACCGTCGGAATTAAGCATAAAATCGGAGGATATAAAGGTAAAGCTTGATACCTCCGCTATAAGAAGCGAGCTTAATTTAAAAAATAATACCGACCTGGCGTTAACTGCCGCAAACAACGGCCGTCAGGCGGTGTATGAGGCGATAGGTGCTGCTGTTCGCAGGGGCAATGAAATGGCTAAAATAAATGAGCATGTTACCATTGCGGATATTATTAGGCAGGAAAATATACAGCAGCCCGAAAGCTATACGGTGTTCATACCTTCAAATAAGATAAATATTTCATGGGAGCCGGGAAGTCTTTCCATGAAATACGATCCGGGTCAGCTGAAGCTAAACTGGGATATAAAGGAAAACGAAATAAACTATGTTCCCGGACACGTCTATCTTAAAATAGCCCAATATCCCAGAGTTGACATCGAATATCATCCCGAAGGCGTGCGCCTTGATGTTATGGCGTAGGAAAAGCCGTTCCCTTGCGGGAACGGCTTATGTTGAATTTAAAGTAAATGAAAGGTAAAGAGATAAATGAAACTGGATACCAGAGATTTTGGACAGGTAGAAATAGATGAGAAGGAAATCCTCACATTTGTAAGCCCCATATTTGGTTTTGAAGAGTATAAGAAATTTGCCCTTCTTTATCAGGAGAGTGTCAGCGAACATTTTGTCTGGCTTCAATCTGTTGAGGAGCCGGAATTGTGTTTTATACTTCTTAGCCCTGACACAGTTGTTGACAGCTATGAGCCGGATATACCCCAGAGCATATCAGAGCTTTTGGGTGATGGCGCATATATGTGCTGGCTTATAGCAACCATAAGAGATCCCTTTTCAGATTCCACAGCAAACCTTAAAAGTCCCATTGTTGTAAATCCTTCCCTGCACAAGGCCGCACAGGTGGTGTTGGAGGAAAAGCTTCCTATAAGATATTCTCTTTTCAGGGAGGAGGATAAAAAGTGCTGATTTTAATGAGAAAAGAAGGGGATTCTTTGATGCTCGGTGACAATATAGAAATAAAGGTTACCGAAATATCAGGAAATCAGATAAAGCTTGGAATATCGGCTCCCTCGGATATAAGGATATACAGAAAGGAGATATATTCCACCATAAAGGAAAATCAGAAGGCAGCTATGGCAAAATCTTCAACCGATGCTGTTAAGAATCTTCTTTCTCAGGTGAAAAAGGATTAGACCTGAAAATTTTGAGCCTTTGATAGCTTTCCCTCTCCAGCATTGTGGACAGCTTTTCAAAATTCCTTCCGGAAAGCTCATCAATGCTGCATTTATAGCCGCAGCTGTCGTCATTTCCAAAAATGAGCACCTTGTTTACTGTCACAGGCATATCCTTCAAAATGATGGGGTAGCTTGTATCTATGTAAAGTCTCTCTCCCTCTTCTATGTTTTCCTTGCAGGTGAATGTAAGATTGGAAAGACAGATGGAATTTATGGCTATGGGGAAGCTTTTCTCTCTGGGAAGATCATTGCATATGAGAAAGTTCATAAATTTTCTCATGGGCTTTCTTGAGCTTTGGGTTATTCCCTTTCCCGTTCCCTCCATCGCAATGTCACAGGGAATGGCGGATGCAGCTCCGGGCAGGACCTCATCTTGTAAGGATACAAGCCGCAGAAGAGTCTGAGATGAAAGGTATGTTTCACCTGTAAACAGCTGAACCTCTGTCCCATCCTGTGTTCTCACCAATTTAAGAGGTGTTCCTATGGTGAAAATAGGCACAAATTCACTTTCAAAGTCGATGCTTCTGTTAACTGTGGAGAGGGTGGCAGTGCCATATTCGACAACCTTGTCATCCATAGTTTTCAAGGTTGCAAAGAAGGTTATTTTATCAAGAATGTCATCTAAATCATATTCCATTTGTTAAATCTCCTTACAGATATGATAAATGTAGCTTACTATATAAT
>JAHHUC010000041.1 GCA_020024215.1 Oscillospiraceae bacterium
TTCCTGCGTGTGTTACAGATTGACATTTTGTGATGATAAGCACATTTAAGTTAAGCCGATATTCTCACAATTTTACTTCCTGCGCCGCTTTCTTAAAATAAAACTTACAAAAAAATATATGCAGACAAAAAAGCTGCCCAAGATACAAACTTTGAGCTTGTATCCGGGCAGCCTCTTTTATTTTGTCTGATTGATTTAGAAGGAGAAAATCAGACTTTAATTAAAGGAGATTTTATATTTTGCCATTTCCTCTTCATAAAATTCCATTGTCATTCCATAATCAGAAAGCTCCCAGTCATTGGTTGCGCCTGATTCTTTAATATGCTTTAGGAATTTTATCTTTATGCTGTCATCAAGCTTTTCATATGGCACAAAAGCCATTCCGGTGATTGTTTTTTCATTTTTATCACTTTCGTTGTTTGTTCTTTGCTCATCCACCAAATCATATGCCACAGTGTCATCTGCATCAGTTTTTGCAATCTCCCTTATTTTTTCAAGATTTTCAAGATTAGAAACAAAGAAGAGATTTATGTGCGGTGTGTTAAAAAGCGTAAAGCCTCTCATATGAGGTTCAAGCTGCTTTAATTCCTCAACTGACAGCTTCAGGCTGATGTCTTCATTATAGTAGTTTGAAGTGGCCATGTTATAGTTTATTTCAGTTACAGCCTTACTGTCATATGCAAGGTGGTCTATGAAGGCGCCATGCACATCCTCAATTTTGTTTTCAAAGTTTTCCCTCTTGCCCAGCCTTTCCATAAATGAAAGTGTGGATTTGAAGGCATCTGTAACTGTTATGCTAACCTCCAATGAGGTGGTGGACTGAGCATAATTATCCATATTTCCTATGTCAGAGGCTTCTATGAACTCGTTTTCATCAAGGAAGAAGATGAATTTTCCCAAGGGCTTGCTTTCTAACAGATTTCTTCCGCTTTGAGACAGCATATCCTGTCTTAAAGCTGCTATAAGCTCATCCTTTTCCCTGCTTGAAAGGTTGAGGCTTTCAGAATAGGTTCCCAGAAGATTTATGGTGTTTACAGCAGTTACCATTCCCTCATCCATTTTGAAAACAGGGTGATTTTTCTCTATAAATTCCGTCGAGGATTCCAGCTTGTATATGCTGTCGTTGCTGCTTCTGTCAAAGCTTTTTCTAAAGTTTCTACTCAATGTCTTACCTGATGAAAGCTTATATTCAATAGTCGAAAAATAGAAATTCGGATTTGCATCTCTTGCATCAGACAGCCTCAAAGCTGCTATGCCGTCTCTGTTTATGGCGTCAACCTGAGCTTTGTGATAATCGAACACCGCATCTATAACCTCGGGGCTTGTGTATTCGATATTTTTATTTTTTTCTGTTGCATAGGGCTGATTGCTGAATCTTCCGGCATAGTTTAAGCTGTAATTGTGAAGTGTTACGCTTACAATCTCATCTCTTTCCGGCAGCTTTTTGCTGTATCCTGTTATATCAAAGAAATAGCAGGAAACAAGAACAACCACCGCCAGGGAGAAGGAGCCGCCGGGTATAAGCGCCTTTTTGATGTTTCTTATCCTCTTGGATATTATCACATCTCCCACAAGATAAACTATGAAGGAGGAGATAAACACCCAGATGATAAAGCTGCTGCTGTAATATCCGTTTGTGGATAAAAGCGTGGAGGAGAACAAAATAGCCAAAAGTATTCCGCCGACAGTTGTTCCCACAAGGCGAAGCAGCATGGAAAGCGGTCCGCTTTCTGTTGAGGTTTCAGCCTGCTCGCTCTTTCTTTTGTTGTAGCAATAAAAGGAAAGTGCTGTGAGCGCAAGAGAGATAAATACCCAGACAACGCATATTGTTATCTGATTTATAAAAAGCTCCTTAGAAAGCTGTTCCTCAGTAAAATAGGGCATCCTTATAAATGCAGGAGAGAAGATTGAAAAATCATCCAGAAGTACCGATTCATCAAAGCCCAATATATAGCCGGAGCCTAAAAATTTGAGCATGAGCCACACCGAAATCGGTGTCACATGAAGCCCCACAGAAAATAGGAAGCTGTCAAAAGTAGTTCCCACAAGCACACAAACAAGTGTGGTTACAGAGAAAACGCCTATAACAGTGGGGAACCAATACAATATTTCTGCAAGAATTAAAATTGGCTTAGAGCCGGGAACGCCCACAGACACAACAGCTATCACAGAAAAATCTATGATAATGGGAATCATTATATACAAAAGCCCGGACAGTATGCCTGCGCCCAAAAGCTCATTTCTGGTGTATGGCAGAGAGTGGTATACATCCACAGCTCTTTTGTTCTGCATATAAGAGAATATTATGATGGGTGAGGCAAATGCCATTGCCACCGTCAGAATGGGGAACATAACCGAGGAAAATCCTGTGTAGGCATAGGCAGGGCCAAAAAATTCATGCAGTATATCTGCTGTATGGCTGAGCCTTAATCTTTGCAGCGCCATTATATACTGCGTGGGGAGAAACAAAAAGGAGAGGCAGAAATAGAAGATGCCTATGCTTTTATTTCTCATGAAGGCTTCTGTAAAACAGCCCTTGAATCTGTTTTTATTAGAAGATGATGTTTGAATAGTCATATCCGATTGCCTCCATTTCATATATAAACAATTCCTCCAGTGTCAGAGGTATAGCCTCTGCAAAAAGTGGATTGAGAGCAAATACAGCCTCCAGTCCCTTTTGCTCGTTTGCGTTGAGTATAAGAGTGATTATGCTTCCTGACACTCTCTTTGATAAAATTTTTATTCCCGGAAAATCTATCTCGCCCGGCATTTCCTTAAGTGCAAACTGCACCTTGCAATAGCTGGAGGAAATGGCATCCACATGTCCTGTCAGCTGTATGCTTCCGTTGTGCAGAAGGCATATCTCGTCGCAGAAATCCTCCAGCTCCCTCAAATTGTGGGAGGAGATTATGCAGCAGATGCCGTCCTCTGCGATTATGTCGGATATAAGCTGCCTTACTCCGTGTCTTATAACCGGGTCTATTCCGTCAAAGGCCTCGTCCAGAAGAAGATATTGGGGAGATGAGGACAGCGCCAGAATAAAAGCGGCCTGCCTTCTCATGCCCTTTGAAAATGTGGACAGCTTTTTATTGTCGGCTATGGGAAAATAGGAGCACAGCTTTTTATATCTTTCATCGCTCCATGTTTTGTAGGCATATCTGTAAAAGGAAGCCATGCTTTTCAAGGTTGCCTGAGGCGGAAAGAAAAGATCGTCGGAAATGAAGAAAACCTTTTCCTTGGCATTGTTGTTGTCAAAATTGTCCTCGTTGTCTAAAATGCAGCTTCCTCCATCGCATTTATACACCCCGGAAATAATCCTGAGCATGGTGGATTTTCCGGAGCCGTTGGTTCCTACAAGGCCGTACACTCTGCCCTTTTCAAATGTGAGATTTATGTCCTTCAGTGCGTTTTTGTCCTGAAAGCTCTTGCTTACATTGGAAAGCTCTATCATCTGTTCTCCTCCTCATATACATTGTCCAAAATCACAATAGCGTCATCCTTGCTGACATTGAGCTTTCTAAGCTTGATGACCTCCTGCCTGAAATTTTCCAGCTGCTTTTCCTTCAAGGCAGAGGCTGCCTTGTTGCTCTGTGATACAAAGCTTCCCCTTCCGGCAGCCTGATATATAAAGCCCTCCGATTCCAGCTCTGAATAAGCCTTTTGAACTGTGTTGGGATTTATGCCCAAATCTCGTGCAAGAGATCTGACACCGGGGAGCTGCTGGTCGGGCAGCAGAGCCTGTGCGCTTATCAGCTTTATTATATTCTGCTTTACCTGTTCATATATGGGAACTCGGCTTCGCAGGTCTATGGCAAACATTTTTTAATTCCCTCCTTATATACAACAGAAGTGTACTATATCATCTAATACACCTACAATAGCATGATATTTTTCTCTTGTCAAGTCTATTTTGATTTTTTTAGCATTGAATTTTTCTAAAAATTACCTGTTCTGTTTTCTGCATATAAAAAACCTGCCACCCAATACTTAATTTGATTTTTAAAATTAAGGCGGGTGAACTTTTGTATCAGGGAAAGGTAGAAGTGACCGGTGTAAATACAGGCAGATTGAAGGTGCTGAAGGAGGAGGAGAAGGAAAGGCTTTTAAAAAGGGCGAGAGCAGGGGACCAAAACGCCAGAAATGAGCTTATAGAGGGCAATTTGAAGCTGGTGCTTTCGGTGGTGCAGAAATTTTTGGGAAGGGGAGAAAATCCCGATGACCTTTTTCAGGTGGGCTGCATAGGGCTTATAAAGGCGATAGACAATTTTGACATAAATCAGAATGTGAGGTTTTCAACCTACGGCGTGCCCATGATATTAGGCGAGATAAGAAGATTTTTAAGGGATGACAACCCGGTCAGGGTGTCCAGATCCTTAAGGGATACAGCCTATAAGGCACTGACTGTAAAGGAAAGGCTCACAAGGGAAAAAAACTGTGACCCCTCAATAGATGAAATTGCAGGGGAGCTTGATATACCCCCAAGCCTTGTCTCATCTGCCATGGAGGCGATAGTTGAGCCGCTGAGTTTGTATGACCCCATATACAACGACGGCGGCGACACTATTTTTTTAATGGACCAGATAGGCGACAAGCGGTCTGAAAGCGATTGGATAGAGGAAATTTCCTTCAAGGAGGCGCTTAAAAATCTGGGGGAAAGAGAAAAGCATATAATAGCCAAAAGATTTATAATGGGCAAAACCCAGATGGAGGTGGCAGAGGAGATAGGCATAAGTCAGGCTCAGGTGTCAAGGCTTGAAAAGGGTGCATTGAGGGATATAAAAAAGAAGATGGGAATATAAAAAAAGTGATGCTGCATAAAAGCGGCATCACTCATTTTTTGTCTGTCAATCCTCCCATATATCATCCAGCGTAAGGCTGTATGCAGGCAGAAATTCCTCCAGAAACACCTTTGCCTCCAAAAGGCTGAGGCTTTCATGCTGCATAAGCACCCTGACTGCGTTTGAAAATTCCCTGTTGCCGCTTTTTTCCTCCTCTATGCACTTTATTATGGCGGATATTTTGTCGGCAGCCTTTATATAGGGCATATATTGCGGAAAGCTTTCGTCGCTGAGGAAATATTTTTCAAAATGGGGCAGCATATATGAAGGAAGCAGGGAGAGCAGCTTTTTGTTTGCCTCCTTTTCAATGCTTTTATATTCAGAGGCTATGCTCTCGTTTTTATATTTTATCGGCGTCGGCAGATCCCCTGTCACTATCTCTGATGCATCGTGGTACATACCGATTACCGCAGCGGTTTCCGGATTCAGACGGCAGTTGAATTTCTCTATGCCGATTGCCACCAGAGCATGGGCTATCACCGCCGTCTCCAAAGAGTGCTCGCTCAAAGTCTCTGTTCTGGATGAGCGCATAAGGCCCCATCTTCCTATATATTTTATCCTTGAGAGCATGGCAAAAAAACTGCTCATTGCAAAACCCCACCCCTATATCAAAAATCATCCTTTAAAAGGCTTTATCATGGGATTATATCAGAAAACAGGCATTTTAACAATAGACCGGGGCAATTAAAAAAATAATTACCCTTGCAAAACACCTGCAAATATTTTAAAATAAAAACTGAAAACTTGGGATATATCCGTAAATTCAAAAATCGTTTTTTGAAAAAAGGCAGCAGATTTTATCTCACTGCTGATTTTTTTATTTTTGGATACACCCCGGAAGGGAAATTGCTTATGGATAGACGGGATAAACACAACTATTATCTTGATATAGCCCAGACGGTGTCTGAGAGGGGAACCTGCCTCAGGCGCAGATACGGTGCCATTATAGTAAAAAACGATGAAATAATTTCCACAGGCTATGTGGGCGCCCCAAGGGGCAGGGAAAACTGTTCCGATTTGGGCTTTTGCACAAGAGAGAAATACAACATACCCAGAGGTGAGAGATACGAGCTGTGCCGCTCGGTACACGCAGAGGCAAACGCCATTATTTCAGCCCCCAGAAATGAGATGATCAATTCTACACTCTACCTTGTGGGCATAGATGTAAAAACAGGGGAATATGTGGAAAACGGCAGCTGCTGCGCCATGTGCAAAAGGCTTGTTATAAATTCCGGCATAAAGTATGTGGTGGTGAGGGATACAAAGGAGGATTTCAGAACCATAAACGTCTATGACGAATGGGTTTTGAAGGATGAGAGCGTAGGGCTTACTCTGGGCTATTAAAAAATTTTCTCCCTTTTTGAATTATTGCTCTTTAAAGGATAAGAATAATAAGAAAAGGGAGGCATGGGATTTGAAGGATAAAAACAGCAAAGAGTCGCTGGAAAATTTAAAGGAGCTGGGCAGAGCGCCCTTAGATGGGGCATCGCCTATCTACTGCCTGACAATAATAGGTCAGATAGAAGGGCACTACACTCTGGAGCAGAGCAACAAAACCACAAAATATGAGCATGTCATCCCACAGCTTGTGGCTGTGGAGGAGGATAAGAATGTAAAGGGACTTCTCATAATATTAAACACAGTAGGAGGGGATGTGGAGGCAGGTCTTGCGCTGGCAGAGCTTATAGCCGGCATGAAAAAGCCGACAGTCTCGCTGGTTTTAGGCGGAGGCCATTCCATAGGGGTGCCTCTGGCGGTGTCTGCAAAAAGCTCGTTTATTGTTCCCTCTGCCACAATGACCATACACCCTGTAAGAACCAACGGCGTGGTTTTGGGAGTTCCCCAGACACTTTCCTATTTTGAAAAAATGCAGGACAGGATAGTGGAATTTGTCATAAAAAATTCATCTGTCAAGGAGGAGCGCTTTAGGGAGCTTCTCATGAACACAGGTGAGCTTGTGATGGATGTGGGAACCACTCTCAAGGGTGAGGAGGCTGTGAAGGAGGGGCTTATTGACAACCTGGGCTCTTTAAGCGATGCACTGAGCTCGCTTTATCACATGATAGAAGAAAACAAGTCCCTTTGATGGGGGCTTTACATAGGAGGAATTATGGGTTATTTTGAAGCTGTCATTTCAGGAATCATACAAGGTCTTACAGAATTTCTGCCGGTGTCATCCTCGGGGCATCTGTCGCTGTTTCAATATTTTACAGGCAACACAGGAGAGGAATCGGCAATTTTTTCGGTGGTGCTGCACTTTGGAACGCTCATAGCGGTCATCATCGCCTTCTGGGATGTTATATGGGACCTTATATGCGAATTTTTTAAGCTTATAGGCGATATTTTTACAAGGAGGCTCAACCGTGCCAGACCTACATATTATCAGAGGATGATAATGATGCTGATAATCTCTCTGCTGCCCTTGGGCATAACCTTTATTTTTAAGGATATACTCAAATCCGTTGCATCCGATAACGATATAATAATAGAGGGGCTTTGCTTTGTGGTGACAGGAGTGCTTCTCTATCTTGCCACATCCGTCATGCCCGGAAGAAAAAGGGCAAAGGAGATGAAGGCAAAGGATGCCCTCGCCATAGGCCTTATGCAGGCGATAGCTCCGCTCCCCGGAATTTCCCGCTCCGGCTCCACGCTTTCAGCAGCCATGCTTTTGGGCTTTGACAAAAAGTTCGCCGTGGATTTTTCCTTCATAATGGGCATACCTGCTGTTATGGGAGCTATAATCTTAGATGCCAAGGATGTGTTTTCAGAGGGCTTTTCCATCCCTGTTCCTGTGCTTGTCATAGGCCTTATGGTATCGCTTGTATTCGGAATTTTAGCTGTATTTATGGTCAGGTGGCTTGTTGCAACAGATAAGCTGCACTGGTTTTCCTACTATACACTTCTTTTGGGACTTATTGTGGTGATAGTGGGTGTTTATGAAAAAATAGCAGGGTGCCCCATCCAAAATTTCCTGATGTCGCACTTTGGTTAAAGGAGACTTATATAAATGGCAAAAAAGAAAAAGGGCAAAAAGAGGATAAGCAAGGCTCAGAAGGAATCGAGAAAGCAGCTTCTGGCTGTGTTTTTGATAACCATAGGAATATTTTTAACCATCCTTTCCTTTGTAAAGGGAGATTCCGGATGGAACCTCATGCACAACATAATGTTCGGACTTTTGGGCGCAGGAGCCTTTTTTGCAGGCCCTATGCTTATTTACATAGCTGTTATGACCTCCTTTGACAAAATAGCAGCTGACACCAAGATACGCCTTGTGCTGATTGGCATAACGGTGCTTATGATATCTGCCGCAAACCAGATATTTGTGGATGGGCCGCTTTCCTCAACAACCATATGGGGCTGTGTGAAGGAGCTTTACACAGAGGGAACAGCCATAAAGGGCGGAGGGCTTTTAGGCAGCCTTTTCTCACTTCCGCTTATGATGCTGGGCCATCCGGGAGATTCCATTGCGGTGGTGCTGCTGCTTTTCATGCTGTTTATGATAATAACACGCTCCACAGTGGCAGGAGTTATCAAAAAGGCAAGAAGGCCGGCTGAAAAAATCTCCCATACCTGCAGCGAGATATCAGAAAAGGCAAAGGATATAATGATGGAAAGGCAAAAGGAGACAAGGATGGTAAAAAGGCCTGCCTTTGATGTTCTTTCACAGGGGGAGGCCCCCGGCAGGAAAAATGCCAAGGCGGAACCTCCTTCTGAGCAATCCTTCAATAAGCCCTCAGAGGACATTGCGGATATAGAAAAGGAAAAGCCTTTGAATGACTCTGAGGCTGTGCTGACAGCTGAGGATGATATCTTAGATTCTGAAAACAAATCCCACATTGAGGAAATTATAAAGAGGGTGCAAAAAAGCAGCAGGGACACCTCCTCTTGTGCAGATGATGCCCAAGTTTCTCAAAGAGAGGATGAGGCATCCTTAAACGAAAAAAATGAAGAGACAGCAGCTGAGGAAAAAGAAGCCCTCCAATGCTCATCTGAGGATGATTCCCCCATCTTATATGAGGATGAGGAGCAAAAAGAGCAGCAGCCCTATATAGCTAAAGAGCACAATGGGGACGGGGAAAATGAAGATGCTGCCTTAACAGCCAAGGAGGAATATATCTATGAAAAGCCCTCCATACAGCTTCTTAACATGCCTATGGAAAACCTCAGCGAGGAGGACACCACCAACGAGCTTAGGCAAAATGCCGAAAAGCTGGTAGATACCCTCCAGTCCTTCGGAGTTCAGACAAGGATAGTGGACATTTCCAGAGGCCCCAGCGTGACAAGATATGAGCTTCAGCCCTCTGCCGGTGTGAAAATTTCCAAGATAACCAATCTTGCTGACGATATTGCGCTGAACCTTGCGGCGGCAGGGGTTAGGATAGAGGCGCCCATTCCCAACAAGGCAGCTGTGGGAATTGAGATACCCAATAAAAATGTTTCCTTTGTCTCCATCAAGGAGGTCATAGCCTCACCTGCCTTTGAAAATGCCAAAAGCCCTGTTACAATAGCCTTGGGCAAGGATGTTTCCGGGGAAATAAAAATTGCGGATATTGAAAAAATGCCCCATCTGCTTATAGCAGGCGCCACAGGCTCCGGAAAATCGGTGTGCATAAATTCCATTATAATGAGCCTTATATACAAATCCGATCCAAAGGATGTAAAGCTGATGCTGGTTGATCCAAAAATGGTGGAGCTGGGTGTTTACAACGGCATACCGCACCTTGTGGTTCCGGTTGTCAACGATCCGAAAAAGGCAGCAGGAGTTTTGGGCTGGGCTGTTTCGGAGATGCTGAAAAGGTATGAGACTTTTGCAAAATTCGGCGTGAGGGATATAAAGAGCTACAACAGGCTGTGCCTTGAGAAAAATGATGAACAGACCTTCCCCCACATGGCTCACATTGTCATAATTGTGGACGAGCTTGCCGACCTTATGATGGCATCCCCAAGGGATGTGGAGGATCACATCTGCCGCCTTGCACAGATGGCACGAGCCGCCGGAATGCATCTTATCATAGCCACTCAAAGGCCCTCTGTGGATGTTATAACAGGTGTAATAAAGGCAAATATCCCATCGAGAATAGCCTTTTCGGTTTCCAGCCAGATAGATTCCAGAACCATTTTGGATATGTCAGGAGCTGAAAAGCTCATAGGAATGGGCGATATGCTGTTTTATCCTGTCGGCTCCTCAAAGCCCACAAGAATTCAGGGCTGCTTTGTTTCCGATGAGGAGATTGAAAGGGTTGTGGATTTCATAAAGCAGGATAAGGACAAGCTTATCACATATGATGATGAAATTATGAATGAAATAGAAAGGCACGTCCCTGTGGAAAAGGGAGCCTCCTCCTCATCCTCAGAGGGGGATGACAGCGACGATGATATAATAAACGCAGCCATAAGCGTGGTTGTGGAAAGCCAGATGGCATCCACCTCCTTTTTGCAGAGAAAGCTGAAGCTGGGCTATGCAAGGGCTGCAAGGGTTATAGACGAACTGGAGGAAAGGGGCATTGTCGGCCCTTATGAGGGAAGCAAGCCCAGAACGGTTCTCATGAGCCGTGAGCGCTATATGGAGATGAAGCTCAATTCAAAGGACCTTTAGGCTTTCTGTCTAAAAAATAAAGAGGGTGTGTTATGTGAAAAAGCCGGCTTTTAAAAAGTGCCTGCTCCTTTTGGCAGCCTCACTTGTGTGCCTTCTGTCCCTTTTTGAAAAGGACAGCCTGTCATATTCACCCTTGGTAAAATATGAAGAGGAAATGCCCGATGCAGGCTTGTCCCTTCATGCCATAGATGTCTCTCAGGGCTCCTCAACGCTGATAAAAGCCGATGGATGCTGCGTGCTTATAGACACAGGGGAAAGGTGCAGAAAAAGGGAGCTTCTCAATTATCTTAAAGGGGAAAAGGTAAGACAGCTGGATATCCTTTTTATAACCCACCCCCACAGCGACCACTACGGCGCTGCCATTGACCTTGCAGATGAAATAAACGTAAAAAAGGCTGTGCTGCCCTCTCTGCCTTCAAATATTGCAGCCGATGACATTTTGTGGGAGGATATGCTGTCAAAGCTTGTCCAATGCGGCACCGAGCTTGTTTTTGCAGAGCAAAAGCAGGAGTATCTGCTCTCTGACAATGTGAAAATAGAGCTTTTAGGCCCGTTTATAAAGGAGCCTCAAAACTTGAATGAAGTTTCGCTCTGCTTTAAAATAAGCTTTGGAAACACCTCCTTTTTGATAACAGGCGACGGAGAAAAGCAGGTGGAGCAGGCGCTTTTGGATGAGGATATAGCTGTGGATGTGCTTTTTGCAGGCCATCACGGCAGCAAAACCTCCTCGAGGGAGGAATTTTTGGAAAAGGCAGGTGCTGCCTGCTCGCTCATCTCTGTCGGAAAAGATAATCCTCACGGACTTCCTGACAGGGTGGTGCTGGACAGGCTTTCAAAATACGGGGATATTTTCAGAACTGACCTTGACGGAAGTGTGGTTTTTTTATCCGATGGGGAAAATATAAAAGTGATAAAGGAAAAATGAAATGGCAAGCGCAATAATTACGCTGGATCTTCACGGCAAAACCTGCTATAACGCCAAAGTGTCCATAGATGCAGCATTGAAAAGAAGCAGGGGAGTTTACAGGATAAGGCTTATACACGGCTTTAACAACGGCACAGCCCTAAAGAGCATGATCAGGGAGGAATATGCTAAAAGGCAGGGCGTCAAAAGGCTTGAAAGCATAAGCGACGGCATAACCGATCTGGTTTTAAGGGAATTTTAGGCTTTTGGCAGGGCTTTGATGGCTTGACAAACTGCCCTTATGGATTTATAATTGCATTTGTCGGCAGCATGAAGCTGTCATATGGGCAGAAGCCCTTATTTTTCGGATATTCAGCCAAGGCTTAAAATAATGTAATTGAGTATGCTATGAAGGTGTACCGCTTTTCAGGAAGGAAGGGCAGTACACCTTTTTATTTTTTCTGTAAAGGTGTTGAAAATATGACTCTGTCGGAGTTTTTTAAGGAAAATCCCAATGTGGCTGTCGCCTTTTCAGGCGGCGTGGATTCGGCATATCTTCTTTATGCCGCAATGAAATATGCACAAAGGGTGAGAGCCTATTATGTAAAATCGGTCTTTCAGCCGCAGTTTGAGCTGGATGATGCCAAAAAGCTGGCGGATATTTTAAAGGCTGATATGAAAATCATATACGCAGATGTGCTCAGCGATGAAAATATAAAGAAAAATCCCTCTGACAGATGTTATTACTGCAAGAATAAAATCTTTAAATCCATTTTGCATAATGCAGAAAAGGACGGCTTTTCTGCCGTCATAGACGGAACAAATGCCTCCGACAGCTCTCAGGATCGCCCCGGCATGAGGGCGCTTACGGAGATGAAGGTGCTGTCGCCTTTAAGGCTCTGCGGCTTAGACAAGGAGGAAATAAGGCGCCTTTCAAAGGAGGCGGGGCTTTTTACACATGATAAGCCTGCCTATGCCTGTCTTGCTACGAGAATACCCACAGGCACAATCATAACAGAGGAAGATTTGAAAAGGACAGAAATCTGTGAGGAAAAGCTTTTCTCTATGGGCTATACCGATTTCAGAATAAGGGCTATGGGCGATTGTGCCCGTTTGCAGATAAAGGAATGTCAGACAGAAAAGCTTATAGCTGAAAGAAAAGAGATAACAGAGCTTCTTAAGCCCTATTATAAAAGCATATTATTGGATTTGGAGGCAAGATAGATGAGCCAGAGCATCAAAGATATACTCACAAAGGTAAAGGACGGAAGTGTTTCTGTTGATGATGCACTTTTAGAGCTTAAAAAGCAGCCCTTTGAGGACATAGATTACGCAAAGGTGGATCTGCACAGAAAGCTTCGCCAGGGAACAGCCGAGGTCATATACGGAGCCGGCAAAACCGCAGAGCAGATGATAGGCATTGTGGATGTAATGCTTAAAAACGGACAGAAAACCATACTTATAACTAGGCTTTCAAAGGAAAATGCCGCACTTGTGGGCGCATCTTACAAGATGGAATATCATGAAAATTCCAAAATAGGCGTCATAGGGGAATTCCCCGAGCCGGACGGCATGGGAAAAATAGTTGTTGCCACAGGCGGCACCAGCGACATACCGGTTGCAGAGGAGGCTGCATTGGTCGCCTGTGCATTGGGCAATGAGGTGACAAGGCTTTATGACGTGGGCGTTGCCGGGCTTCATCGGCTTATGAGCCATCTTGACGATATTATGGGAGCCAGCGTCATAATTGCCATAGCCGGCATGGAGGGCGCATTGGCAAGCGTTATAGGCGGTCTTGCCGACTGCCCTGTTATAGCGGTCCCCACCAGCGTTGGCTACGGAGCCTCCTTCAACGGGCTTTCCGCACTTTTATCCATGCTCAACTCCTGCTCCAGCGGTGTTTCGGTTGTTAATATTGACAACGGCTTCGGAGCAGGCTTTCTGGCAAGCAGAATCAACCATATAAATGCAGGAGGAAAATAATGAAGACCTTATTTTTGGATTGCTCTATGGGCGCAGCAGGAGATATGCTGACTGCCTCTCTTTTGGAATTGACGGAAAATCCGGATGAATGTATAAAAGAATTGAACAGCCTGAATATTCCCCATGTTAAAATGAAAAGGGAGTTGACACAAAAGTGCGCTGTAAACGGCACACATTTTTCTGTTTTGGTTGACAATGTGGAGGAAGAAAGCATAGATCATGATTTCTGCCATGAACACGAGCATGAACACTGCCACGAGCACGAGCATTGCCACGAGCACGAGCATGAACACTGTCATGAGCACGAGCATGAGCATGAGCATGAGCATCACCACCATCACCACAGCCACACACAGCTTAAGGATATTGAGCATATGATTTCTCACCTTGCTTTGCCTAAGAAGGTAAAAGCTGATGTCATGGCGGTCTACACTCTCATTGCAGAGGCAGAAAGCCATGCTCACGGTGTGCCTGTTGCACAGATACACTTCCACGAGGTGGGAACAATGGATGCTGTTGCAGATATTGTTTCCTGCTGCTATCTTATGGATAAAATAGCCCCCGATGAGGTAATTGCCACGCCTGTTCATGTGGGAAGCGGCTCTGTTGTCTGCGCCCACGGAATTCTTCCTGTGCCTGCCCCTGCCACAGCTCATATATTGCGGGGGGTTCCCATTTACAGCAGCAGCATAAAGGGAGAGCTTTGCACGCCCACAGGAGCAGCGCTTTTGAAGCACTTTGTCACAAGATTTGATGTCATGCCTGTCATGACGGTTGAAAAGCTGGGCTATGGCATGGGCAAAAAGGACTTCCCGCAGGCCAACTGTGTAAGAAGCGCCTTGGGATACAGAAAGGATGAGGCAGACAGCGACGTGACAGAGCTTAGCTGCAACATAGATGACATGACCGGAGAACAGACAGGCTATGCTGTAAAGCAGCTTTTCACAATGGGTGCGCTGGATGTTTACACCATTCCCATAGGGATGAAAAAGTCCCGGCCCGGAATACTTCTCTCTGTTTTGTGCAAAAAGCAGGACAGAGAAAGGATGGTTGAAGCCATATTTGAAAATACCACCACCATCGGCATAAGGGAAAGCAGCCTTAAAAGATATACACTGGAAAGAAAAAAGGAAATTGTGGACACCCCCTTTGGAAAGATAGAAAGAAAGGTTTCAAAGGGCTTTGGTGTTGAGAGAAAAAAATATGAATATGAGGAGCTTGTAAAAATCTCTGAGGAAACAGGCAAAAGCCTTTTGGAGATTGAAGAGCTGATTAAAAGCTGCTAGTCATTGGAAAAGACATAGATACAAAAAAAGAAAGAGCAGGGCGGAAAATTTTCTGCCCTGCTCTTTCTTTGCACCATAAAAGCTCTAATTTATATTAAATTCAATTAAATACAGTAAAATAAAAAAAGAGGGCAAAGTAAAATGCCCTCTCAAGCTTATTTATTTTGTTATTCTCTCAAATTCTCTTCTTAGGTAAACATCCTTTACCTCAAAGCTTTTTTTGTTCAAATAGGACAGTATTCCCGCCTTTTTTTGGGCATCGAACGTAAGCTTATAGGAATAAAGCGCCTGATTTTTAAAGCCCAGATGCTTATCCTCCCTGTTTATGCCATATTTTCCGTCTCCTAAAAGAGGACAGCCCAAATGCGCCATCTGTGCCCTTATCTGGTGCGTCCTTCCGGTGTGAAGCACCACCTCAATAAGCGAATAGCCGTTTTTATATTCCAAAAGCTCATATTCTGTTATGGCTGTTTTTGCGCCCTCACAGGGCTTGTCAAAAACCAGAACCCGGTTTTCCCCCTCCAGCTTTTTCATATAGCTTGTCACAATGTCCCTTTGCTTGGGCGGTCTTTTGCAGGCTATCAGAAGATATCTTTTTTCGATCAGCCTTTCCTTTATAAGCAGGTTTATTATTCTCAGCGCCTCTGCATTTTTTGCACCTATCACAATTCCGCCGGTATTTCTGTCTATCCTGTTGCATAAAGCAGGTGTGAAGCAATGCTCCCTCTCAGGGTCAAATTCCCCCTTCATGTAAAGATATTTCAAAATTCTGTTTATAAGCGTGTCAGAGCTTTCCTTCTCATCCTCGTGAACAATAAGTCCTGCCGGCTTGTCGCAGAGAATTATGTTGTCATCCTCATATACTATATTCAATTTGTCCGAAGCGTTTAAAAAGAAGAGAGGGCTTTTTTGAGGAAGCGGAAAAAACTCGTCATTTATATACATTTCCACCAAATCCCCTGTTTTTAGCTTGTAGTTGTTTTCCGCCCTTTTTCCGTTTACCTTTATCCTTTTAAGCCGGATATATTTGTTTATCAGCGTGCTGCTCATGTTGCAGGTCACCTTGGCTGTGAAGCGGTCCAGCCTCTGATTGCAGTCATTAAGGTTTATGTTAAAAGCTTTCATAGATTATAGAAATTGTCCTTTCCTTGAAATAAAAAAGAAATCCATGCAGATATTATAGCATAATAATCCACTATATAGGCAGAAGAATTTTTCAAAGCCCTGCTGCTGCTGAAAATTTATTTAAAAAAAGAAAAAACAGGTATATTTATGCTGCATTTTCGCTTTTGTGGTATAATGGTAAAAATACTTAAATTTAGAAGGGGTGCAAAAATATGAAAAAAATAATAGCCTTTACAACTGCATTGGCTATGCTTTTATGCTTTTCAGGCTGTCAGAATCTGAATAAAGATAAATCAGATTCAAACAAGACAGAATCCTTTGGATTTGACAACATAGCCGACAAGGATATTTTCCCCGCTGCAGAAATGTACAATTATGATAAAAAAGCAGCAGTTCCCGACTATAAGGTTGAGCCCGGTTTGGAAAATATTGCAAATAAAAACCAGTTCAAGATAGGCACAGATGAGGTCGGGGATTATTATTTCGGCACACAGCTCTCCATGCAGGCCAACAAGCTTTTGGAAAAAAACGGCTTTGTGGTTTTGGATAAAACACACAGCAAAGACTTTTACAGCAGATATGAAAAAAACCGCTATAATTATGTGCCCAGCTTTGTGACCACCGATTCTGCGGTGCATACCTTCCATTTGATGTATGACTATGTGTTAAAGGATGTGGAGAAAAATAAGCTTTTTGACACACTTAAAGCCCTCACAGACACCATGCTGGAAAAGTCCCTCCAACAGTATAAGCAGCTGAAGGGAACAGCCTTTGAAAATGCTGCTTTCAGAAATGCAGCCTATTTTTCAGTTGCTGCAAAGCTTCTGGATGAAAATTATCAGGTGGAAGAAGAGGTGAGGGATTTAGTTGAAGAGGAGCTTTCACTCATAAAAGAGCACAGCAAAATAGCTGCGTCACCGATTGTAAATTACAAGCAGGATTTTGAAAATCCCGGGGATATTTACAATGTGGATTATTCACAGTTTATACCCAGGGGACATTATATTTATACCAAGGAGCTGGAAAGCTACTTCAAAGCCTCCATGTGGTATGGTCAGATAACCATGAGAAGCAAAAGCGACGATGAGATACGCTCGGCACTTCTTATGACCTCCGC
The DNA here is from genome assembly GCA_020024215.1 of Oscillospiraceae bacterium. Taxonomy (GTDB): domain Bacteria; phylum Bacillota; class Clostridia; order Oscillospirales; family Ruminococcaceae; genus Yanshouia. The sequence goes on from JAHHUC010000041.1 coordinate 16,850, forward strand.
CTTAAAGAGCGATGGGATAAATGACTGGTACAAAATTTTCTCTGTGATAAACTTCTTTGTAGGCGAGTGCGACGATATTACGGCGCTTGATTATTTAAGCGCATTGGAGGATGTCTATGCCGAGGATATTGTCAGCTTGGAAATTTTAAAGGATGAGGAGAAATTTAAGAAAGCGGCAGAAAAAATAAGAGCTCTTGCGCCGCCTATGATAAATTCCATCCCCATTTATCAAGAGAGCACAGAGCCTGACCGAAATGAAGCTGTAACCGGCTTCAGATTCCTAGGTCAGAGATTTACAATAGATGCCCACATAATCCAAAGGCTTATTGAAAGGGACACAAAGGGAAGATATCTCCCCACAGCTCTGGATATCCCGGCAGCCTTTGGCTCGGATGAGGCTTTGGAAATACTAAAGAGAGATTACAATGTAAAAAGCTATGAAGGGTACATGGAGAACATGGAGAGAATAAGGAGGTATACAGCCGAAACAGCTGATGAAACCTGGACCTCAAATCTCTACTGGTCATGGCTTAATATGCTAAGACCTTTGTGCGACGGCGAAAATGAAGAGGGCTATCCCTTCTTTATGAAAAATAAGGCGTGGCTTTTAAAGGAGCTTAACACATTTGCAGCAAGCTGGACAGAGCTTAAGCATGACACCGTTCTCTATGCAAAGCAGCCTATGGCAGAGATGGGCGGAGGCGGAGATGAGCCCCCTGCACCGCCGGATGACAGAGGCTATGTTGAGCCCAATCCTCGGCTTTTCGGCAGGCTTGCCCTTTTGGTAAAGCAGACCAAGGAGGGCCTTGAAAATGCCCAACTTATAACAGATGAAGCAGCCGCAGCCCTTGACAATCTTTTCAAAATTTCCGAAAGATTAAGGGATATTTCCGTCAAGGAGCTGGAAAACAAGGAAATAACAGCTGAGGATTACGATTTTATACGCAATTACGGTGCAGAATTGGAGCATATATGGGATGTGGCAAAAAAAGATGAGCTGGAGGCATGGGGAAAGGAAACAGGAAGTCAAAACAAGGAAACATTTCTCTATTACCACCCGGATGCAGTAATTGCCGATGTGGCAACAGATCCCCAAAATTCACTTGCCTTGGAGGAGGCAACAGGCTATGGCAAGGATATAGTGGTTGCGTTTTTAAGGGATGAACAGGTGGTTTTGGGCTTGGGAACGGTGTTCTCCCACTATGAGTTTACACTTCCCATATCCGAAAGGATGACCAATGAGGAATGGCACAAAATGCTCCGCGAGAGTGAAGGAATACCCATAGATAATTGGAAAAAGGAATTTACAGCCCTTGAATAGAAATATAAGGAGAGCTGTTTTCGCCCTTCTCCTGATTGCCGCCATCATCTCTCTTTCCCCTCTTTTAAGGCGGGAATACGGAGATACTGACGAATTCAGGAGATTCAAAAAGCAGAAAGAGCAGCTTGCTTCCCTCAAAAAGGAGCAGTCAGAGGGAAATTATACCTATGCCTTAAAGGATGGTATTCTCACCTTTAAGGACATGGAGGGAAATGTCATATGGCAGTCGGACAAATATTGGTATGTGGATGATTTCAAGCTTTTTGATGTGGATGGCGACAACAGCACCGATTGCCTTTTTTCTCTCTGGAAATCGTACAGCTACTATAAGGGATCGCCAAAGGAAAATAACGACCGCAGCGTAAAAAACCACCTTTTTCTCTACACAATAAAGGGAAACAAAGCAAAGCCCCTCTGGTGCTCCTCCAATCTGCCCAGACCTGTTTGCAGCTTTAAGCTTGAGGAGGGCACCAAAACCGCACTTTCCTCAGGCACTGTTTTAAAAACCATAGAGGGCACATATTCAAATGATTTGCTTTTGGAGGAAAGCTGCAAAAGCTACACCTACACATGGGAGGGCTGGGGCTTTTCTGAAGCCTCAGCCCTTTCTCCGCTTCCTTAAAAGAAAGCTTGGCAAAGAATTTTAATCCGCACAAGTAAGAAAGCTTTTTGCATGACTTTCCCTTCCTGCGTTGTTTTTAATTTAAGCTGTATAAGAAGCGGTGCAAAAATTTATCTGACAGCAATAGGGGCTATTTAGGTATAATTGATATCTTGCATATAAAAGCCCACGCTTTTTCGAGAAAAAGCTTGGCAAAGAATTTTAATCCGCACAAGCATTAAAGCTTTTAGCATGACTTTCCTTTCCTGCGTGTGTTACAAAGTGAAAATAAAAGTTTTACTCAATTTTTTCCAAAAAATTGTGGGGTTGAGGGGCAAAATATCTGACCGCTGCTTGCGGCGGAAAAAGGGAGAATCTTTTGGCGCATTTGTCTTAAATTTTAAGATAAGCTAACAGCATCAAAAAAATTTATCTGACAGCAAGAGGGGCTATTTAGGTATAATTGATATCTTGCATATAAAAGCCCACGCTTTTTCGA
>JAHHUC010000042.1 GCA_020024215.1 Oscillospiraceae bacterium
TCAAAGTCAAGCTATATTTTCATGAAAAAGAAAAATTTGTCTCAACACCTTCAAGATTAGATTTTTATGAGTGGGGTATCTTTTGAGGGCTGTTTAATTGTTTGGATTAAAATGTATCGAGAAAAGTTATCAAAAACAAAGAAAAACCGCCTGAATAGGCGGTTTTTCTGGTCGGAGTGAGGTGACTCGAACACCCGGCATCTTGCTCCCAAAGCAAGCGCGCTACCAACTGCGCTACACCCCGTAAAAATCAAGTTTATACAGCCTTGTAATTATATCAAAAAAAAGTTTGTCTGTCAAGGAAAAGCCTTAAATTATTTAGTCACAGTAAGGCTGTTATATGCTATTGAATTGGTTTTTTAATTATGCCAATATTGCTTTTTGTGGTATATATAAGCATATATAATATTAAAATTATATGATATGGCATTTTATTTATATGAGGCAAATAGTTTAAGGAAGCATCAAATATTTCCCCAAGATTTTCAATTATATGTTTACAAACCCTAAAGGGTCACGCTTTGCTTAAAGGCAGAGCGTGACCCTTTATTCATAGCGGAACTTTATTTATTCAGCCGTTTTCATAAAAAGAGTTAATTGGACCAATTATACAAGGAAAAGAGCATTGTTCTATGGTCATCTATAAGCTTTTGGTTGTCCATCGGCAAATCAGCTTTAAACTCAAATGACCAATAGGTATCATCCAGCCTGCTGTTGCCCACCATAAAGCGGATGGCGTGCTTGTCGGTTTCATCATCCTGAAATTCTATAAGGTAATAATCGTAATCTCCAAACTTTCCTGTCCAGTCGGTGATGAGGCGATAGCCGAAATCCTGAACGGCATTTTTAAGAAGGCCGTCATGTACATCCGCAACGGTAAAATAGGAGCTTTTCATTTCCTCCAGTATTTTTTCCTTGTCCGAGGTTCCGTAGAATTTTTCCAAATCCGGCGGAGCGGTGTAGAATTTGGCTGTGGCGTACTGCTTCTGATCCTTTTCGTTCATAATATAGAAGTTTTCTGTCTGAGGTGTTTCAGGCAGCCATGCTGCATCATAACCATCAATTATGTCCATGCCGAGAATCATGTCGCATTTAGATCCATGTATGGGTTCATACTGTATAACATACAAAGCATCTTCCTGCTTTTTATACACATTGTCAAAATTATAATCCCTCTTTACAGAGGCTGAACCATCTGTTGGAAGGTTATTTTCTGAGCTGTCAGAGGCATCCTTTTCGCAGCCTGTAAAAATCATCACGGCAGCCAAAAGGAGGGTTAGGATTTTTTTGCTCATAAACTATTCTCCAATCATAATAATACAAGGATATTATAATCATAAAATTGTAAATAAAACAATATTAAATTGTAAAAAAGTGAAATGCAGCAAAGATAATATTGGATAAATAATTGATGCAAAAATGTCAATGATTACTATTGTTATTTCTTCGCTTAAAAGGTAGAATAAACCTAAGTACAAATATTCAATTTTCAGGGAGGTTTTTTCAATGTTAATAGATGCTATGGGAAAAGAGTGTCCGCTGCCTGTAATAATGGCAAAAAAGCAGCTTGATATGGGAAATCGCAGCCTTGTTGTAAAGGTCGACAATGAAATAGCTGTGCAGAATCTTAAAAAGCTGGGGGAGAGCATGGGAATTTTGGTTGAGGCCAAGGGAGAAAACAAGGAGTATGAGGTTTACTTCAAAGGTGAAGAAAATTCAGAAAAAGAGAAAAATGCCGATTTAAAAAATACAACCGAAACAGGCTTTTTTATAGGAAAAGAGCATATAGGTGACGGCGACAAAGAATTCGGCATGAATCTTATGAAGATGGCAATTTATACTCTTTCTGAGGACGAAAGGGCACCAAAGTATATTTTCTTTATGAACGGCGGTGTCAAGCTTGTGTCAAAGGATGAGCAGCAGGTTTGTGAAAACATAGAAAAGATGGAGCAGAAGGGAACAAAGGTACTTGTTTGCGGAGCCTGTCTCAATTATTATGGCATGACAGAAAATCTCGGCGCAGGAGAAATAAGCAATATGTATGCAATTTTGTCAGCTATGGAAGAATGTGAAAAGGTGGTCACACTCTGATGGCAGAAAATGATTACGGCCTTTTGACATTCAAATCCACGCATACAGCTATGGCAGCTCAGAAGGCTTTGAAGGACAGCGTCAGCTTTCAGGTATGTCCGGTTTTAAGGATGATAAGCGCCAGCTGCGGCATAGCCTTGAGAATTGCTGTGAAGGATATGGATATTTCAAAAAAATTGCTTTTGGAAAATAAAATAGAGGAAAATATGTTTGAAATGTACCACATATTTTATGAAAATGGGTCACAGAACTTTAAGTTAATTTGACCTTTTTGTGATAAATAAATAGTTTGTATTGCACATAAAATTATACTAAAGCAATATCAAATTGAATTTTTAAAGCATAGAAATTTGTGCAAAAAAGCGAAAAAACACAGGAATGTTGCAATTTGTTAACGATTTGTTTATAATAGTACCAAAGTCAAAAATATAAAAAAGGTGGGATTTTTTTGGAAATTTTGACAACTATCGTAGGTAAACTTAATGAATTGCTTTGGGGTGCGCCGATGCTCATACTCCTTTGCGGAACAGGCGTGTGGTACACCTTCAAAACAGGGTTCATTCAGGTGCGCGGCTTTAAGACAGGCTGGAATATGGTTTTCGGAGGGCTTTTCTCAAAGAAAAAGGAAGCTGCCTCTGAATCGGGAATTTCCTCTTTCCAGGCTCTGGCAACAGCCGTTGCCGCACAGGTGGGAACAGGAAACCTTGCAGGTGCTGCCACGGCTATTGCAGTCGGCGGACCGGGAGCTATTTTCTGGATGTGGATTTCCGCATTCTTCGGAATGGCAACAATTTATGCTGAGGCCACAATGGCTCAGAAGTACAAGCAGGTTGATGATAAGGGTGTGGTTACAGGCGGTCCTGTTTATTACATCAACGGCGCATATAAGGGCACATTGGGAAAAGTCCTTGCCGGAGCATTTGCTGTTTTCATCATTCTCGCTTTAGGCTTTATGGGAAATGCTGTACAGTCCAACTCCATCGCCGATGCCTTCCAGACAGCATTCCACATCCCCGGCTACATAACGGGTATAATTCTTGCGTTCTTGGCATTCTTCATCTTTGTGGGCGGAATAAAGAGAATAGCCAGCTTCACAGAGAAGATAGTTCCTATAATGGCTGTATTCTACATTATAGGCTCACTCATTGTAATAGGCGTCAACTTCAGAAACATTCCTCTGGCGTTCTATGAAATTATTGTAGGTGCTTTCAAGCCCGAGGCTATTGCCGGCGGTGTTATCGGTGCCACAATGAAGGTTGCAATGAGCAAGGGTGTTGCAAGAGGTCTTTTCTCCAATGAGGCAGGTATGGGCTCTACACCTCATGCACACGCTATCGCAAAGGTTTCTCACCCCTCACAGCAGGGCTTCGTAGCCATGATGGGTGTGTTCCTTGACACATTTGTAATTCTCAACCTCACAGCTCTTGTTATAATCACAACAAGAACACTTACACCTGATGGCTCACTTACAGGTACAGCTCTTACACAGGCTGCATTTACAAGTGTATTCGGCGGATTTGGAAATATCTTTATCGCAGTATGCATGCTGTTCTTTGCTTTTTCCACAATCATCGGCTGGTACTTCTTCGGTGAGGCAAACATCAAGTATCTCTTCGGCACAAAGGCAGTAAAGATATACAGTTTGGTTGTTTGCGTATGCATCGTGTTAGGTTCTCTTGCAAAGGTTTCCCTGGTATGGGATATGTCCGACTGCTTCAATGGTCTTATGGTAATACCTAACCTTATTGCACTTCTGGCATTGACCAATCAGGTTGTGGATATCAAGAAGGATTACTATCAGAACTTCTTGGAAAAAAACTAAAATAATTTGACTTTTAAAGCGCCTTCGCGAAAGCGGAGGTGCTTTTTTGCTCAAGGGACTTGATAGTTTTGATGTTTGGAATTATAATGGGCTTAACAAATTAGAAAAGGGAGATTTTATTATGCAGGTTTATGATACCGTAAATAAAAAGGAAATGGAGCTGGACACACAGGGGCTTATTGATATTATCAATGCCGGAAGACAGGTGGATTTTATTTTAAGCGAGCCTGAGACAGATGAGGACGGCTATCTCACATGGGATATTGAACACTGGAGCACTGTTGACGGTAAAAAATTCATCAGATGCTATTCCTATAAGGGCAGGGTTTTAAGGGATTCCACAACCCACAACATCTATGACCTTGCCAATGATTTTAAGCCGGAAAAGGCTGCTAAGGTTGAATTGAGCTGATTTTTTGCATATAAGAAAGGGGACAGAGAATTTTTTCTCTGTCCCCTTTTTGGAGTTTTTTAGAATTTTCCTGAGGAGCCGCCATGAGATCTGCCTGAGGAGGAGGAATGGGATGAGGAGCCGCCCCCTCTGCTGCTTGAAGAGGATGTGTCTTTAGGCCGTGCAGATTTTGACAGTGTGGAGAAGAGGAAAACATTTTTTTGCTGAGGAACATGGAAGGAATCCCTCATCACATATGTATCTGCCCTGTCTTGCATAAACACGGTTTTAAGCTGTCCTTTAAGTGCGCCTGTGCCGATAAAGCCTGATGCGACGGCGATGGCTATGCACACCACATAATAGAAAAGGGGCATGGGGCCCTTAGGGAGGTTGCCCACATCATAGGGATTTCCGCTCTCACCCTTTTTTATGAATTTGTCGCAGGAATCTGCAAAAGCGACGAAGGCTTTGCTGTATCTTCCCTTGGAAAGATCATTTAAAATTTTATCAATTATAGCTTCCTGTCCTGCGTCTGTAAAGTAAGCTATGCCCTCTCCTGCGGTAGAAATTGCCCAGTCTCTCTCGCCCATGCTTATGAGAAAGAGTATGCCGTTTTGCTGATAACCGTTGTAATCATACCAGTCATCGGCAAAGTCCCTCGGAGATCTGGAATCAAGATAATCCACTGTTGCTATTGCAACATCAAAGTTATGTCTGCTGCTTATGTCATCCAAAAGCTTATTAAGCTCCTTTGCCTCAGAGGCGGATAAAAGGCAGGCATTATCCACAAATCTGGGAACAAGCCTTTGGTCAGGAATATGCTCAGAGCCATTGAAACCCGAAAGCGAAATCATATCTGCGGATATTTTGCTTCCTGCTGCTGCAATGAAGCTGTAAAGCGCAGATGATATGCCCTTTGATGCCATTGTGGTTTTAACTGTGTAGGCAAGCTCGTCACACTCATATTCCTGAAAAATTTTCTGCGCTTCGCCTCCTGCAAATACAGCCGCATTTTTAGCCTTGCAGTCTATCAAAAGCAGTATTCCGTCTTTTATGCCCTTTTCGGTGTATATATTTTCAGCATCAAAAATAAGCTTTGTGCCGTTTGGGGAGTTTGTGAGAAACACCTTTGTTTCAATTCCCCAGTTTTCGCTCAATTTTTGAAAAGAGGAGCTTAAAGCTGCCTTTTCCTCCTTTGTTAGAGCATTTGCCTCATCGTATATGTATATAGGGTCAGAATCTGCAAATACAGATACAGGCAGCAGGGAAAATATGATGAATATAACAAAAACAGAAGAAATAAATTTTTTCATCTCTAATCCCTCCTAAAACAGAAAATGAAGTATAAGGGCACAGATCATGGAGGCGGCAAATCCGCAGCTGCCATATATGCCGAACCACTTCCAATAGGCGTTTTTATCCATAGGGAGATTTCCCACAAATTTTCCTGTCTGCCCATTCATTGCAAAGATGTAATTTTCATTGTTCCATGTTGTGTTCAAAATCCACACCGGGTATAGAACATATTTTACCTTTCCGTCTGTCAGGTTTACATTTCCGCCGTCGGAGGATACAGAGTTAAAGCCGGAGATGGTGTTTCTGAATAGATTCTCTGTGGTCAGACGTATCCTTTTTCTTGCCCTCTGCTTTGTCTCTTCGGATGAAACATCATATTTGTCTGCCATATATCCTGCAAGATAGGAGGTCTGAAAATCCACCGCCTGAGAGAAATCAAAGGGCTCTATTGATTCCATAAGGTCATCTGCCAGCTTGGAGGAGCCGTCAACAGGCACATTTTCAAATGCGACAGTTCCTGCTCTTATGATGCTGTAATGTCTGGTTTCGGTGTAGTTGTAATTTTTGTCGCTCCATGTTCTGAGCTTTTTTCCCCTGTATTTTAAATGGGCGTTTACATCTGCATCAAAAAGCCAGAAGGGAACATAAATACCCTTTATTTCATCAATGTGGTTTTCGGATTTGAAAACGGTGGGAAGAAGCTTTTTGCCTGTGAGATGCTTTTTGAATTTTTCCTTTGCGGTTTTTTTATCCAGCTTGAAGGGGATGACAAAATCCGGCTTCAAATCACCTTCAAAGCGACCTTTGAGAATAACCGGATTATCACAGAAGGGGCACTTTGTGGAGCCGGTGTTTTCATCTTTGATAATTTCTCCTCCGCAGGAATTGCAGACAAACGTGAAAAGCCCGTCCTGCTCTCCCTCCTGCCACTGTCTGCCGTCATCTTGCCAGTCGATGTTGTCCTCGTTGCTTTCATGGAGCTCTGCATCATATATTTTAAGGACATCATGGTCAAATTCCGTGTCGCAATAGGGGCATTTAAGCTTTTGGGCCTCTGTATTGAATTCTATGGAGCCGCCGCATTTTGGACACTTATATTCCATTATGGTGGACACTTATCTCACTCCTTTTACGCTTTCGGCATATTATTGTCTGTCGCTGTCATCAAATCTATCTCCGCACTGTGGGCAGAATTTTGGCGGATTGTGAGGATCCTCAGGCTGCCATCCGCAGTTATTGCATCTGTACACTGCGTTTTCGGGCCTTTTTTGACCGCACTGTGAGCAGAAGTTGCCTGTGTTCACATTTCCGCAGGAGCATTTCCAACCTTTATCCTCAGGCTTTGGCTTTCCGCAGTTTTCACAGAATTTTCCGGTGTTGGCATGACCGCAGGAGCATTGCCATTTTAAAACGGCAGGCTGTGGCTCTGAGGGAGCATTTTGAGCTGCACCGTTTACAAAGGGATTAGGGGAATTCTGCCTGTTCTGATAAGCCTGTGCAAAAAGATTTCCGATATTGCCTCCACCTGTGTTCATAGCCATTCCCATGCCTAAAAATCCGTTGAGCGCTCCGGCTTCATTTTTGGCAGCCGACTTCATAGCCTCCGCCTGAGCGCCTGCCAAGGTGGCAGCAGCCATATCAGGTGAGCGCAGAATTGCAACCCTCTGAGCCTCCTTGAGCATATTTGCATCCTCTTCGGGAAGTGTCACAGAGCTTAAAGCGACGCTTACAACATCAAGTCCTCTCAAATCCCCCCACTTTTCAGAAAGTATCTGGTTGAGTGCAGATTCCAATTCCGCTGTGTGGGCGATCATCTGATTGGGCCTTATCTCCATAGCCGAAAGCTGTGCAAAGGCAGGCTGCAGGGCGGATATGAATTCAGGCTTTAGCTGAGGGGTGATCTCATCTCTGAGATATTCATCCGCAATATTTCCGGTTATGCTCTTATAGAATTTTATGGGGTCGGAAATTTTATAGGAATAAACTCCCGAGCATCTTACAGACACATCTATGTCAAGGCCCAAATTTTTATCCACCACCCTGAAGGGTATGGGGTTTGGAGTTCCGAACTTGTTGTCCAAAAGCTCCTTTATGTTTATGTAGTAGATCCTCTGGTCCTTGGCTGTGTCTCCGCCGAATGTAAATCTCTTGCCAAAGGTTCTGAAGCTTTGAAGTATGCTCTCGCCCAGAGGACCTTGAAAAACAGAAGGCTCTGTGGAAATGTCAAAAATAAATTCTCCCGGCTCGGCGCTGACCTCTACAATGGCTCCCTGCTCAACTATCAGCATGCACTGTCCGTCGGCAACTGCAATTACAGAGCCGTTGGAAATGATGTTTTCGCTGCCCTTTTTGTTGGCAGAACGGGCAGAGCTTCTTTTCTCTCCCTTTTTTATAAGCACATCAGAGGGTAGGGAATCACAATAGAAATACTCCTTCCACTGGTCAGCTACAATGTTTGCAGCTGCGCTTGCCGCTCTTATAAGACCCATAATTTTATTCTCCTCTCAAAATAAATGCTTTCTGTTAAAAAAGCAAAAGACACCATTTCACAAGGTGTGAAAAGTGCCTTTAAAAATCGGTTTCAATGTTCATATAACAGCAAAAATACAAAACTGCATTTTGGATAATTTTATCACATAAACGGCAGAAAATCAATCAAATACTTAAATAATCCCGTTTATCTTTTGGAATGATATTAAAAGCTCTGTCAATTTTATCAAATAAGCGTAAAAAATGGCATTTTGAGGTGTTAAGGCTTGTTTAAAAGGCAAAATATGTGTATTCTGCTGCAGTTTGCATAATGTAATTTTGCATATGCCTGCCGATGGTTTGTGTCATGGTTAAAATCAGCACAAGGGGCAATAGGGAGCTTTGATATTCTAAAATAAATTTTGTGCAAAATGCGTTTCTTTCTTTAGCTTAAAGATTGAAAGACAGGCTTAAAAAATATATAATGTTATAGTATTATAGTAAAAAATGTGAGGGGGAATTTTGTGGAGCAGGATAAAATAAAGGCCCTGGAGGAAGAAAATTTCTGCCTTAAAAAGATAATAGAAAAGGTGAGCGAGGGGGTAATTTTAACCGACAGAAACGGGGTTATCACAGTTTATAATCCGGCTAAGGTGAAAATGGAAAAAATCCCATCGGAGAATATGCTGGGAAGAGAGGTCTGGCAGGCATATTCCTACAATGACAAGGAGGCTTCCGAGCATCAAAAGGTTTTGAAAACAGGAAAGCCCGTACTGGATGTCTGCCGCCCGCACGCCTTTCTCAACGGCATACCTGTTTACATCTATTACAGCACCTTCCCGGTAAAATATAAAGGCGAGGTGATTGGTGTATTCACCGTCAGCCGAAATGAGAGCAGCATGCGGGAGCTGCTTTTTTCCACCATCGAGCACAAAAGGCTTCTGAAAAGCAAAAATGCCATAGAATCGGAAATAATAGCCAAATCAAAGGGCACACAGTTTACATTTTCGGATATGGTGGGCTCATCTGAAAAGCTGAAGAGAATAATAAAGGAGGCGCAGACGGTTGCACCGCTTTCCTCCCCTGTGCTTATTTCCGGTGAAACCGGAACAGGAAAGGAGGTGCTTGCCCAGAGCATACACAATTTCAGGGGCAAGGAGGAGCGCTTTGTGGCTATAAACTGTGCAGCAATTCCGGAAAATCTGGTTGAAAGCGTGCTTTTTGGAACTGTCAAGGGAGCTTATACAGGTGCAATGGATTCGGTGGGGCTTTTCAGGGAGGCAGGCAGCGGAACGCTGTTTTTGGATGAAATAAATTCCATGAGCATGGATATGCAGGCAAAGCTTTTGAGAGCCTTGCAGGAAAATTCTGTAAGGCCTGTGGGCGGAAAAGAGGAATATCCCATAAAATGCCGCCTTATCTGTGCTTCAAATGAAAAGCCGGCGGAGCTGGTTTCTCAAAAAAGGCTGCGGCCGGACCTTTTTTACAGAATATCTGGCTTCTGCATAGAGATTCCGCCGTTAAGAGAGCGCAGGGAGGACATAATTGAAATGGCAAGGCTGTATATAAAGAAATACAACCACGATTTCCACAAAAATATAAAGGAAATGTCGCCGGAGCTTATCTCGTGGCTTTATAACGGACAGTGGCAGGGGAACTGCCGTGAATTGCAAAATGTCATACAAAACATGATGGTCGCCGCAGAGGACACAGACAGCGTTTTGAAAACAAAGGATATCCCCGGCTATGCTCTCAATATGATAGGCTCAAACAGCAGCTCTAAAGTCAATGTCACAGAGGATGATTATGATAAGATGGGCATAAATGAAATTTTGGACAATGTCCAAAAAAGAATGATTGAAAGAGCGCTTAAAAGAAACAACCTCAATCTTACAAAGTCGGCTATGGAATTGAAAATCGGCAGGCAGAATCTCACATCCCGCATGAAGCGGCTGAACATAAGCATTAAAAATATGCAATAGTGAATTAAAAGTGTGCATATAAATAGTGCCTATATTTTGGGATACATAGCAAAAACCGCTTGAATATGCGCTTAATCCCTTGGCATGGTATTTGCACATTCATAATGTGTAAGCTGGGTATAAAGAGCAGACTTAAAATTTTTAATGTGCAAGGAGATTGGAAAATATGTTTGATATGGAAAACGCTATGACAATTAAATTGGATGATGAGCTTCCAAAAATGCCTGAATTTGACCCCTCATACAGAAGGGCTCCCGACAGAGGCTTCACACTCACTCAGCATCAGACAGAGCTTGCTTTAAAGAATGCCTTGAGATACATACCTCAGAAGTATCATAAGGAGCTTATACCCGAGTTTTTGGAGGAATTAAAGACAAGGGGCAGGATTTACGGCTATCGCTTCAGGCCTGAGGGCAGAATTTACGGAAAGCCCATAAATGAATACAAGGGCAGCTGTGTTGCAGGCAAGGCCATACAGGTTATGATAGACAACAATCTGGATTTTTCCACAGCACTTTATCCCTATGAGCTGGTTACATACGGCGAGACAGGCTCTGTGTGCCAGAACTGGATGCAGTACCGCCTTATCAAAAAATATCTGGAGGTTATGACAGAGGAGCAGACTCTGGTTGTAGAATCAGGCCATCCCCTAGGCTTATTTAAGAGCAAGCCCGATGCTCCCAGAGTTATCATAACCAACGGACTTATGGTTGGAATGTTCGACACACCTCATGACTTCCATGATGCAACAGCAATGGGAGTTACCAACTACGGACAGATGACTGCCGGCGGCTGGATGTACATAGGACCTCAGGGAATAGTACACGGAACCTTCAACACCATTCTCAACGCAGGCAGAATGAAGCTGGGAATCCCCAAGGACGGCGATTTGGCAGGTGTGCTGTTTGTTACCTCCGGTCTTGGCGGAATGAGCGGAGCTCAGGGCAAGGCAATAGAAATTGCCGGCGGAGTCGGAATTGTTGCCGAGGTTGACTATTCCAGAATAAAGACAAGACTTGATCAGGGCTGGATAAGCAGGGTTACAGATGACCTTGACGAGGCCTTTGCAATAGCCTTTGAGTATATGGAAAAGAAGCAGCCCATGTCCATTGCATACCACGGAAATATTGTGGATCTTTTGGAATATGCCATAAAGAAGGATATCCACATTCCTCTTCTTTCCGATCAGACCTCCTGCCATGCTGCATATGAGGGCGGATATTGCCCTGTGGGAATTTCCTTTGAGGAGAGAACAAGGCTTCTCAAGGAGGACCAGGAGGAATATCACCGCTTGGTTGACCTTACATTGAAGAGACATTTTGAGGCTATAAAGCAGCTGACAGCAAAGGGAACCTATTTCTTTGATTACGGCAATTCCTTTATGAAGGCAATCTATGACACGGGAATAAAGGAAATCTCCAAAAACGGCGTGGACGAAAAGGACGGATTTATCTGGCCCTCCTATGTAGAGGATATAATGGGACCTGAGCTTTTCGATTATGGCTACGGACCCTTCAGATGGGTTTGCCTCTCCGGAGATCCTGAGGATTTAAGAAAGACTGACGAGGCTGCTATGAGCTGCATAGATCCCAACAGAAGAAGTCAGGACAGAGACAACTATGTTTGGATAAGAGATGCCGAGAAGAACAAGCTGGTTGTCGGAACACAGGCGAGAATACTCTATCAGGATGCCTACGGCAGACAGAAAATAGCTCTTAAATTCAACGATATGGTGGCTAAGGGCGAGATAGGACCTGTTATGTTAGGAAGGGACCACCACGACGTTTCCGGAACCGATTCACCCTTCAGAGAAACCTCCAACATTAAAGACGGCTCCAATGTCACAGCAGATATGGCAGTTCAGTGCTATGCAGGAAATGCTGCAAGAGGCATGACCATGATAGCTTTGCACAACGGCGGCGGAGTCGGAACAGGAAAATCAATAAACGGCGGCTTCGGCATGGTATTGGATGGCTCAAAGAGAGCAGCTGACACAATTGCAAACGCAATGCTCTGGGATGTTATGGGCGGTGTTGCAAGAAGAAACTGGGCAAGAAATCCCCATGCTGTTGAAACATCTATTGAATATAACAAATTGAACAAGGGAACAGACCACATCACCATTCCGTACATCGCAGATGACAAGATGGTATCTGATGCGGTTGCAGAACTTTTTAAGTAAAGGAAATTGTATATGGGTAAGCTTCTTATAAAAAATGCCTCCCAGGTTGTAACCTGCAAGGGAAGAGCGGCAAAAAAAGGCAAGGAAATGTCGGAATTGGGAATAATAGAAAACGGAAGTGTTCTCATTTGTGACGAAACAATAGTAGATGTAGGCACATTTGAAGAGCTTTCAGAGAGAAATGCTCTGGATGATGCACAGATAATAGATGCAGAGGGAAGAGCGCTTCTGCCCGGCTTTATAGATTGTCACACTCACCTTATTTTCGGCGGATATCGCGCAGATGAATTTAATTGGCGCCTCAAGGGCATGAGCTATATGGAAATTATGGAAAGAGGCGGCGGAATAGTAAATTCCGTCACCTCCACAAGAGAGGCAACCAAGCAGGAGCTTGCAAAAGAGGCACAAAAGAGGCTCGCCTCCATGCTTTCCTTCGGAGTTACCACCTGTGAAGCAAAAAGCGGCTATGGGCTGGATTTTGAAAACGAGATAAAACAGCTTGAGGTAATAAGGGAGCTTAACTCTTTGCAGAGTGTGGAGCTGGTTCCTACATATTTGGGAGCTCATTCCATTCCAAAGGAATATAAAAAGCAAGACAGCGGAAAATATATTGATTTTATCATTGAAAAGGTTCTTCCCTATATAAAAGAGCATGATCTTGCAAGGTTTGTGGATATTTTTGTGGAGAAAAATGTCTTTTCTGTCAAAGAGGGCGAAAAGCTTTTGAAAAAAGCCACAGAGATGGGCTTTAAAACAAAGGTTCATGCCGATGAAATTGTATCCTTAGGCGGTGCAGAGCTGGCTGCAAGAATGGGCTCTATAAGCGCCGAGCACCTTTTGCATATATCAGAAAAGGGAATAGAGGACATGGCAAAAAGCGGCACCATTGCCGCAGTTCTTCCCTGCACAGCCTTTAATTTAAAGGAGCCGTATGCACCTGCCAGAAGGATGATTGATGCAGGCTGTGCTGTTGCTGTTGCCACCGATTATAACCCCGGCAGCTGCTTTTGCGAAAATTTAGCTTTGGCATTTTTGCTCTCTGTGCTTTATATGGGCATGACTGTGGAGGAGGCTGTTACCGCTGTAACCATAAATGCGGCTGCGGCAATTTCTATGGAGGATAAAATAGGAAGCATAGAAAAGGGCAAGCAGGCTGATCTGGTGCTTTTGGAATTTCCGTCCTACACATACATCCCCTATCATCTGGGAACCTCAAGTGTGGAAAAGGTAATTAAAAAGGGCAGGGTAGTCTTTGAAAGATAATTTTTAGGAGGAAAATAAAATGTCAAGATTAGTAGAGTTTATACCAAACTTTTCAGAAGGAAGAAATATGGAGGTAATAGAGGAATTGAAGAGGGTTGCCAATTCTGTTCCCGGAATTACACTTATGGATGTCCAGTGGGATGAAAGCCACAACAGAAGCGTGTTCACAATGGTAGGTTCCCCTGAGGGAGCTGAGGAGGTTGCCTTTTTGCTGACAAAGAGGGCATCCGAGCTTATTGATATGACAAAGCACGAGGGAGCGCATCCCAGAATGGGCGCAACAGATGTAATTCCCTTTGTTCCCATCAAGGATGTTACTGTTGCAGAGCTGGTGGAGCTTACAAAGCGCCTGGGCAAGAGAATCTATGATGAACTGGGAATACCCAGCTTCCTCTATGAGGATTCTGCTACAAGACCTGAGAGAAAGAATCTTGCAAAGTGCAGAAAGGGCCAGTTTGAGGGTATGCCCGAAAAGCTTTTAGAGCCTGACTGGGCCCCTGATTTCGGCGAGAGAAAAATTCATCCCACAGCCGGAATTGTTGCAATCGGTGCCAGAATGCCTTTAGTTGCCTTCAATGTAAATCTTGACACAGACAATCTTGACATTGCAAATAAAATAGCCAAGGTTATAAGAGGCTCCTCAGGCGGCTTTAAATACTGCAAGGCAATCGGCGTAATGCTGGAGGACAGAAATATTGCACAGGTTTCCATGAATATGGTAAACTATGAGGGAACACCTCTTTACAGAGTTTTTGAAACAATCAGAATGGAAGCAGAGAGATACGGGGTTAGAATCATCGGCTCTGAAATAGTTGGTCTGACACCTGCAAAGGCTCTTGTTGACTGTGCTGAATACTATCTCAAGGTTGAAAACTTCGATTATGGAAAGCAGGTTATGGAGAATCATCTCTTAGGCTAGTATGACTATAAAAAACCAACAGTATCCTCCGGCAAAAATGCGTCAGCTCATGGAAATTTTGGGAAATCCCCAGAATGAGCTTAAATTTGTTCATGTGGCAGGTACAAACGGCAAGGGTTCAGTTTCTTGTTTTATAGCCTCTGCACTCATGCAGTCAGGGTATAAGGTGGGGCTTTACACCTCACCTTATCTTCAGAAATTCAATGAGAGAATAAGGGTGGACGGAAAAAGCATACCCCAAAAGGATTTGGAGGAAATTTTTTCTCTTATAGAACAAAAGGGCAGACTGCTGCCCTCAGATCCATCTGAATTTGAAAAGGTTACAGCGGCAGGCTTTTTATATTTTGCAAGGATGCACTGTGACATTGTGGTTTTGGAGGTTGGCGTGGGCGGTCTTAAAGATCCCACAAATGTTATAAGCGACTCGTTGGTGTCTGTCATCACCTCCATAGGGCTTGACCATATGGAAAAGCTTGGAGATACAAAAGAAGAGATAGCCCTTCAAAAGGCGGGAATAATAAAGGAAAACGGCCTTGTGGCTGTGTCTTTTCAGCAGCCTGAGGTGCTCTGTGTCATAAGTGATGTATGCAGACAAAAAAATGCCTGCATGAAAATTTCACAGTGCAATGAGGCAGTTTTGTTAAAAAAAGATTTAAACGGGCAGAGCTTTACTCTGCCCTCTTACGGGGAATTTGAAATTTCCCTCTTGGGCAAAAATCAGATCGAAAATGCTTCTGTTGCTGTTGAAGCCTTGAAGCTCATGGAAAAAAGAGGCATACATATTTCTGACGAAGCTATAAAAGCCGGCTTAAAAAAAGCACTTTGGGCAGGCAGGTTTGAAAATGTGGGCACAGATCCCTGCTTCATTTTGGACTGTGGGCACAACATTGACGGAATCATAAGCCTTAAAGAAAATGTAAAGGACTTTTTTCCGGATAAAAAGCCTGTTGTCATAACAGGTGTTATGAAGGATAAGGACTTTCATAGAATATATGAGGAGATAGATGAAATAGCATCCTCTTATGTGGCTATAAACTGCGATTATGAAAGGGCTCTGCCATGCAGCGAGCTGGCAGAGCATCTCAAGGTGTATAATAAGCCGGTGTTCTCTTGTGAGATAATTGCCGACGGCATAAAAAAGGCAAAGCAGCAGGCGTTGGAAAACGATACATTTGTTTTAGCCGCAGGCTCGGTCTACACCTGCGGAGATATAAGAACAATAATAACAGGCGATGAAGAAGTGCCTGTTATAAAAATTTAATGATATGGGGGAATCACAGTGAATAAGGTAATTATAGGAAGTGAAAATCTCACATTACAGGATTTTGTAAATGTGGCAAGGTTTGGCTATCAGGTTGAGCTTTCACAGGATACAATCGAAAGAGTTGAAAAGTCCAGAGCAGTTGTTGACGGATTTGTTGAAAATGAGGATGTCATCTATGGAGTTACAACAGGCTTCGGAAAATTCTCCAATGTAAAGGTTTCACAGGATGAGTGTGCGCTTTTGCAGAAAAACCTCATTATGACACACGCTGTGGGAGCAGGAAAGCCCTTCTCAGAGGAAGTTGTAAGAGGTATGCTGCTTCTTAGAATCAAGAATATCAGCAACGGTTTTTCCGGCGCCAGATTGGTTCTCATCACAACAATGGTTGAAATGCTCAATAAAAATGTAATTCCCCACATCCCCGAAAAGGGCTCCTTGGGTGCATCAGGTGACTTGGCGCCTCTTTCCCATATGATCCTTCCCATGATAGGCATGGGCAAGGCTTATTATAAGGGCGAATTGATGAGCGGCAAGGAGGCAATGGATAAGGCAGGAATCCCCACAGTGGAATTATCTGCCAAGGAAGGTCTTGCACTTATCAACGGAACTCCCGCCATGACAAGCGTGGGTGCTCTGGCACTTTATGATGCTATAAATCTTGCAAAGGCAGCAGATATTATCGGAGCTTTAAGCGTTGAAGCTCACAACGGAATTATAGATGCCTTTGACAAGAGACTTCACGAATTAAGACCTCATAAGGGACAGGTTAAGACTGCCGAGAATGTAAGAAGGATTTTGACCAATTCCCAGATGACCACAAGACAGGCAGAAATAAGAGTGCAGGATGCTTATTCTTTAAGGTGTATGCCTCAGGTTCACGGCGCCAGCAAGGATGCCTTGGAATACATATTAGAGCATGTTGAAATCGAGCTTAATTCTGTGACAGACAATCCCATTATTTTTGGTGACACAAATGAGGGTATTTCCGGCGGAAACTTCCACGGACAGCCTATGGCAATCCCCTTTGACCTTTTGGGAATTGCTGCTGCCGAGCTTGCAAATATCTCCGAGAGAAGACTTGAAAGACTTGTAAACCCTGCATTGTCAGGACTTCCTGCATTCTTGGTTGACAACGGCGGTGTAAACTCCGGCTTTATGATTGTTCAGTATTCAGCTGCCGCACTTGTTTCCGAAAATAAGGTTTTGGCACATCCTGCATCTGTTGACTCAATTCCCTCCTCTGCCAATCAGGAGGACCATGTTTCTATGGGTACTATTGCAGCAAGAAAGGCATTTGAAATTGTAGGAAATGCCAGAAGAGTTTTGGCGATGGAGCTTATGTGCGCCTGCCAGGGAATTGATATGAGAGGCAAAAAGGATTTAGGAGACGGAACAGCTCCTGTATATGATGCAGTGAGAAAGGTTTGCCCCTATTTCGATAAGGACAGAGAAATCTATGATGACATCAACAGAGTTGAGGAGCTTATCAAAAACGGTGATGTAGTTTCCCTCTGCGAGGCAAAGGTCGGAAGCTTGAATGTTTAGCTTTTAATATTTGGTAAATAAAACAGGGCGGCAGCACTCCTTGCTGTCGCCCTGTTTTTGTATATTGGTAAGTGCAGAGCTTATGCCAACATCATATTTAAAAGCTCTCTGCCAAGAGATTCAGCAGAGTATAGTGGAAATGCTGTGCATAAGAACACGCAATATGTTATCTCCATTTTTTATTTTAAGTATATGCACAGCTGAAAGATAGCCGAAAGCAAGAATATCCTTAAAAAACCATTCTTTAAGGCCGTCATCTGAATCTGCCGGACATAACATTTTGGCAAAAGACCATATATCGTCCGGCACCTGACTTATGGGGGATGGATAATAGCTGTGCAGTCTTACCAATTCCTCAATATCTTTATTCCACTCTTTTTCATCAGCTTTATATCTCCTGCCCAATTCAGCCAGCTCATCACAGCTATACCATTTTCTTGGAATAATAAAATCTGTGCCCAATATATGATCTACTGAAATTGCCATTTTTTCAAAGGCTTTATTCCAATTTTCTTTTAATACCCAATCTGATACATCAAGATACCAATTTTCTATCCCGTTTTTTCCTAAACAAACAGACCGCCAATCCTCATATACATATCCGCTCAATTCCTTTATACCGTCAAAATCATTTGCTGTGCAAGTTTTTATATTATTAGAAATTATTTGCAAGGCAGGCAGAAATTTTGCAGATGCAGATATATTCTGTGCTCTTAGCATGGCAATCATTTCATTGATTTTCTGCCTGAGTAAACAGAGCTGGCTTTTTTGAAGTATTATCACGGTGTTTTCCTCCCCGGCATTTATGTTTAATTGCTAAGTGCAGTAAAGATAGCCACTAAATCCATCTATCGGCACAATATGCCGAAAATATTAACACTTCATTTTTCTGTCACTTTACAAATTCTGATTTTACAGTTCTGATGTAATTGTATTTTATCATATAGGCTTTTAAAAATCTATTTGTTTGCACTTTATTTTGCAAATGGCAATATCTTCTTAGTGTGCTGTTTTGCCATATATAAGCATTACAGCAGTTTAACAGGTGAAGCAAAATTACTATTTTGAATGATCTATTATGGATTTGCTGTAAATTAAGCAGCCTTGCCTCATAAAGAGTAATTTACAGAACCACAGCTTTTCCCTCAGGATAGTCACCATCCCATGAGCATGGGAAATATCCTTCTTCATAAATTGTAAGAAGCTGACAGAAAAATCCCTGACAGTTCAAAAGCTTTTCTATGAATGACCATGATATATCTCTTTTGACCATGTCCGGCATTTCGTCATCTAAGCCGGATTCATTTTCCAAATGGCACTTTTCTATAAATCGGCACCACTTTTTCCATATAATATCACCGATTTCAAGTGAAATGATGGTGAATATTTCGTCTATGGCTTCATCACCTATCCGGGAAATTGCTTTGTTCTCCAGTTCTGTGATGTTTGGTTCCCAGGTATTGAGCGTCTGCTCATTCCATGTGTCATATGCTTCAAAAACTGAAAATATCATATGATATTTTGGGTCGGGCTCTCCGCTGTTTTTAAACCAGTCTATATTTCTGATTTCCTGCAAAAATTGTTTGATGTCCATCATACATACCTCCTCAGCAAACCTTACATAACAGCTTTAATATAAGTTATGGCATTTATGTAATGGGAAAAAAAGCTTGTTTCATGTCATAAGCCTTATTTTAAATGATATATTTTGAAAAGTAAAATAAAAAAGTGATATATTTATTTTAATAATTTGGATAATGTCTATTATAAGTTGGAAAAATTATGACCTGATTTTATCTTCTCCCCCATTTATTGAGGGCGGCTTATTGTCTTCTACAGGCTTTGTACCATCATCAACAGAAATATTTGTATCTGTTATATTCTGTGAGTTTTGTCCACTGTCAACCGATACTGCAAGGGCAGGCGACATAGTTGACATGCACATCAACAAACACAGAGCGATACTCAACCCTTTCCTGAAGATTGTGCTTCTTTTCAAGTTAAGT
>JAHHUC010000043.1 GCA_020024215.1 Oscillospiraceae bacterium
GCTTGCAAGAGGCAGCGACAGACCGACAGGACTTGATTACATAAACAATATCTTTGACGGCTTTGTGCAGCTGCACGGCGACAGAAAATTCGGAGATGATCTTTCAATTGCAGGCGGCATAGCCTGCCTCGGCTCTTCTCCTGTAACTGTAATTGCCATTGAAAAGGGCCACACGGCAAAGGAGAGGGCCTTGAGAAATTTCGGCTGTCCAAATCCTGAAGGGTACCGAAAAGCCCTCAGACTTATGAAGCAGGCGGAAAAATTCGGCCGACCTGTAATAAATTTTGTGGACACATCCGGAGCCTTCTGCGGAATAGGCGCAGAAGAAAGAGGCCAGGGACAGGCAATAGCCGAAAATCTTTTGGAAATGAGCACGCTTTGCGTCCCTATAATTTCTATTCTCATAGGGGAGGGAGGAAGCGGCGGAGCGCTTGCTCTTTCCTTGGCAGATAGGGTTTGGATGCTTCAAAATGCCGTATATTCCGTAATTTCTCCTGAGGGCTGTGCCAGTATTCTTTGGAAGGACCCTAAGTTTGCAGAAAACGCTGCGGCAAATTTAAAGCTTACAGCCGAGGATGCTAAGTCACTTGGCATAACAGAAAAAATATTATCTGAAAGCGGCATAGGAAAAAAGGAGTTTTATGACAGGATAAAGCTTCTTTTATGTCAGGAGCTGTCTTTACTTTCCAAAGATTCGGACCTTATTGCCAAAAGATATGAGCGATTCAGGAAAATAGGTCGGGAAGCTTTCAGTATTTAAGGAGCTAAAATGAGCATTTATAAGGAATTTTGCAAGGAAACTGTGGATGAAAACGGTGTTTTACTTGATTTTGAGCTGGATTATCCCGACAGCTTCAATTTTGGCTATGATGTTGTTGACAAAATTGCAGAAAGGGAGCCTGACAAAACCGCGCTGGTATGGTGCAACGCACATAATGAAGAAAAAATCTTCACCTTTGCTCAAATGAAGAAATATTCTGACAAAGCAGCAAATGTATTTAAAAATTCAGGATTGAAAAAAGGCGACAGGGTGCTTGTAATATTAAAGCGCCATTATGAATATTGGTTTACTGCTGTTGCGCTTCACAAGCTGGGTGTTACCATGATACCGGCAACGCATATGCTGACGGAGGATGACATGGCATACAGGCTTAAAAAATCCGATGCCAAAGCCTGTGTATGCACCTTTGAGAATGATGTGCCTGCAAAAATAAAAAAGGCTTCTGAGGGCATTGAAAGAGAAATTATTCTCTGGACTGTTCGTGAGGATATTGAAGGCTTTAAAAATTTAACAAGGGAGATGGAATCCTCCTCGGAAAAATTTGAAAGAATTGCGACCAAGGCCTCCGACCCCATGCTGATATATTTTACATCCGGCACAACCGGCAACCCAAAGGGAGTCATACACGATTTTTCCTACCCCCTGGCCCATATTGTAACAGCTAAATACTGGCAGTGTGCCAAAGACGGAGGGCTTCACTTCACAGTTGCGGAAACAGGCTGGGCAAAGGCATCATGGGGAAAAATTTATGGGCAATGGCTTGTGGGCAGCGGGGTGATGGTTTATGATTTTGACAATTTTGAGCCTAAAAATCTTGTGGGCATAATAAATAAATACAAGGTGACATCCTTCTGCGCCCCTCCTACGGTTTTCAGATATCTTGTGAGAAAGGGCTGTCAGAAAATGCCAAGTCTCTGTCACGCTTCAACAGCAGGAGAAATGCTCTCCCCCGAGGTTTTCAAAAAATTCACCTCCTTGACAGGCATACCCCTTGCAGAGGGCTATGGGCAGACAGAGACTACCCTGCTTATGGCTAATTTCAAAGGCCGTGAGGCAAAGGAGGGCTCTATCGGAGTCATTTCACCCTTTTACAACATAGAGCTTTTAACTTTTGAGGGAAAGCCTGCAAAGGATTATGAAATAGGAGAAATCTGCGTTGTTCCTCCAAAGGGCAAAAAAAAGCAGACAGGCATATTCACAGGCTATCTTGACAATGACAAGCAGTATGAATATGTTTGGAGAAACGGGGTTTATCACACAGGCGATGCGGCATACAGAGATGAAAACGGACGCTTTTGGTTTAAAAGCAGGTTTGACGATATAATTAAAACCGGAGGTTACAGGGTGGGGCCCTATGAGATAGAGCATGTTCTGCAGGAGCATCCGGCGGTTTTAGAATGCAGCGTTGTGGGCGTTCCTGACCCCTTGAGAGGTCAGGCGATAAAAGCGGTTGTAAGGCTTATTAAAAACCTTGCGCCTTCAAAGCAGCTGGAAAAGGAAATCAAGGATTTTTGCAACAGCAAGCTGGCTGAATATAAGTGGATAAGATTTATAGAATTTGCAGACATACTTCCCAAAACAATAAGCGGAAAAATAATAAAAAGGCAATTGTGAATACTGTATCTTTAAATTGTTAATATAAAAAAATAAATTATATGATAACATAGTGTCAAAATAAATTTATATTCGGAGTTGGCATGAGTAACATAATCGACAGCGCAGAGGAAATACTGCACAGCTTGAAAGGCTTCCATATCTATTCTTTTGACAAAAAAGCTCACATAAAATTTGCATCAAGAAATTTATGTGAGCTTTTAGGCGTGTCAGAAAATCAGCTTTTGGATGAAAATGAGGATAAATACTCATCTTTTATACACCCTGAGGACAGGATGCAATATTCTTGGCAGCTTGAGGATGCAGCAGCAAAAAACAGTAATATCCAGCTGCAATACAGGCTCATCGGCAAAAACAAAAATACAATATTTGTAAATGACAACATTACATTCCGGAAAAATAAAAACGGAAGCACTGAGGCCTTCTGCGTGCTCTTTGATATAACCAAAATAAAAGAGGAGCAGCTTGATTTACAGCTTATAAATGAAGCACTTCCCTGCGGATTTATAAGATGCACCTGTGAAAAGCACCCAAAGATCACCTATGCCAATCAGAAGCTGCTCAATATTCTACATTTTCCCAAGGCAGATGATGAGGAAATGGATTATTACAGCCTTTATAAGGACAACATATATCTTTTGATCGCCCCAGAGGAAAGAAGCCGCCTTGCCTATTGCCTGCAAAGGATATCATCTGAGGATGCACCCATGGCAGGAGAAATAACCGTTGTCTGCTGTGACGGCAAAAAGGCCAGACTTTTCGGATGGGTTTCCAAGCACACCGATGAAAACGGCAGCGAGGAGCTTATAGGCGTGTGCATGGATATAACAGAAAGATATATCCGCAGCAGGGAAAAGGAAAATTCCAACTACATAAGGGCTTTGACGGATGTTTATGACAAGATATTTGAATATGACTATTCGGAAAACACTGTAAAGTGCCTTTATTGGTCAAACCGAAACGATATAAAATGGCTTCAGAATATTCCCATGCAGATGGAGGATGCCACAGAAAAATGGATAGCTTCCGTTGTTTTTCCCGATGACAGAAAAAAGATGGCGGAATATTTTAAAAGCCTGCGGGAAAATAATCTTTTGAAAGCTTACAGCAAGCCCTATACCATAAATTACAAGGAGCTTTTCAGGGATGATGAATTTAAAACATATATGGGAATTTTTCTTAAAACAGGCTCCTGCACAGGGCTTTTCTGCACCAGAGAAATGACTGATCACAAAAGGGCAGAGCAGCTTAGGGATGAAAATGAATCGCTTAAGAATATGCAGCAGCTGGTGATGAGGTTTTCCGAGGGAATATCCGCATTCAGAATAAAGGATGAAATGGTCACTCCACTTTACTCCAGCGACAATATATGCGAATTTTTTGGTTACAGCAAGGAGGAATGGCTTTCCTTGATGAAGGAAGCTGTTCCTGTAAGGCAGTTTGTTTCAAGAGGCAGCTTTGATTATGAATCATTTGCAAAGCTTATGTCACAAGGTGAGGGTGAATTTACATATTTTGATGTAAAAAGCAACACTCAAAGGCATATAAAGGCCATCACCTCACTTAAATCCCCCAAGGCATCCACACCATTTTATGTGATGCTCTACAATGTGGATGAAAGAAAAAAGCAAAATAAGGAAAAAGAGGCATCAAAAATATTTATAAGGACCTTCGGCTATTTTGATGTGTTTGTAGACGGCAAGCCCATAGCCTTCAGAAATGAAAAAAGCAAGGAGCTTTTTGCCCTTTTGGTTGATAGGCGAGGCGGCTTTATAACAAGCGAGGAGGCAATAGGCTTTCTTTGGGAGGATGAACCGGTAGATTCTGCCGCATTTGCCAGATACAGAAAGGTGGCGCTCAAATTAAAAAACCTTCTTGAAGAATACAGCATAGCATCCATCATAGAATCAGTAAACGGAAAAAGGCGTCTGGATATGGAAATGGTGGACTGTGACCTTTACAATTATCTTTCAGGCAGAGAGGAATATAAAAATCTGTTTAAGGGAAGCTATCTCACCAATTACAGCTGGGGTGAAAATACACTGGCAGAGCTTATGCAGACAGAAATGAAGGAAAGAGGCTCCAATGAATGAGCTTAAAAGAAAATTTTTCCACCTTGCTGCAATACAGAGAAATTCTGTATGGTGCGGCATATGAGAGCAAACAGGCGTTACGGAACTGATAGGCAGCTGCTGCTTCTTCACTAAAAGGATAAGCAGGATATAAGCGATAAGCTGACAAATAGGTGTCTTTTAAAAAACCTTTTATTCAGCTTCATGACCATGACGGGAAATTTTTAAATTATAAACGCAGCTGCATTTAAAAAAAGCAAACGATTTTTATTTTTATGATGTTCTCACTTGACAATACATAATCCATAATGTTAAAATGTTAAAAGCTTAATATCACGTTGATCGGAAAGAGTAAGAGGTAAATATGCCAAGAGAGTCGGGTGCCATCGGCTGAAAGCCCCGGTGCAGAATGTGCTTCCCAAGTGCGTCCGTGAGTGAAGGGGAAACCCCGGCGGCCCCGTTACAGCCAAAGTTATAAATCAGAGTGGAACCGCGAGCTTTATGCCCGCCTCTTGAAAAGCAAGGGGCGGGATTTTTTTATTTGGAATAACTATGTCAGAAAGGTTGATTTTATGTATATTTATAATTCTCTGAGCCGCAAAAAAGAGCTTTTCGTGCCCAATGACCCCAATTTGGTTAAGATGTACACCTGCGGACCCACAGTTTATCACTATGCCCATATAGGCAATCTGCGCTCTTATATAATGGAGGACGTGCTGGAAAAATATATCCGCTTTGAGGGCTATCCCTTGAAAAGGGTTATGAATATAACCGACGTGGGACATCTTGCCTCTGATGCAGACACAGGTGAGGATAAGATGTTAAAGGGTGCAAAGCGTGAGCATAAAACAGTTATGGAAATTGCAGGCTATTACACCGACGCTTTCTTTTCAGACTGTGAAAAGCTGAACATAAAGCGCCCTGATGTGGTGGAGCCTGCGACCAACTGCATAAATGAATATATAAACATTATCACCAATCTTTTGGAAAAGGGCTATGCCTATTTATCAGGGGGAAATGTTTATTTTGACACCTCAAAGCTTGACAGATACTATGTATTCAACGATTTCACAGAGGAGGACTTGGCTGTCGGCGTGAGAGAGGGAGTTGAGGAGGACAGCAACAAGCGCAACAAAAATGACTTTGTGCTGTGGTTTACAAAGTCAAAGTTTGAAGATCAAGCCCTTAAATGGGATTCTCCTTGGGGTGTGGGCTATCCCGGCTGGCATATTGAGTGCTCCGGAATATCCATGAAGCATTTAGGAGAGCATTTAGACATCCACTGCGGCGGAATTGACAATGCTTTCCCCCACCATACCAACGAAATTGCACAGTCTGAATCATTTTTAGGGCACAAATGGTGCAATTACTGGTTCCATGTTCACCATCTCAATGATGAGACAGGAAAAATGAGCAAATCAAAGGGAGAATTTTTGACAGTGTCCCTTTTGGAGGAAAAGGGCTATGACCCTGTTTGTTACAGATTTTTCTGCCTGCAATCACATTACAGAAAAAATCTTGTGTTCAGCTTCCAAAACTTAGACAATGCCGTGACAGCCTACAACAAGCTTATTGCAAAGATAGCCGCTTTGAATCCTGATGATAAAAGTCCCATAGATGAGGATAAAATAAAGGAATGGAGATCAGAATTTGAAAAGGGCATGGATAATGACCTGAATACCTCACTGGCAATAACAAGCCTTTACACAATATTAAAATCTGATGCCAATGATGCAACCAAGCTTAAGGCGCTGAATGATTTTGACTATGTTTTGTCCTTAGAGCTTTTAAAGCACGCCGAGGCTTTAAGAAGCAAAGCTAAAGAGGAAGAAGCTCAGCAAGAGAGAGATCCTGAGATAGATGCTTTGGTTATGCAAAGGACAGAGGCTAAAAAAGCTAAAAACTATCAAGAGGCTGACAGAATCCGCGACCTTCTTTTAGAAAGAGGAATCAAGATAATTGATACACCTTATGGAAGCAAGTGGGCAAGAATTTAATATTTATAAAAAAGGAATGTACAGATTTAAAATCCGAACATTCCTTTTTTGTTATATAGCTAAAAGTGTATTGAAATTTTTATTTTAAAGGTTTTTTGCCATAAAATCAGCCTGAGAAAAGCAAAAATGAAACTCCTTTAAATTCCATGACAGACACTTTTTTAAGGTCTGATTGCCACCTTTATAACTCCATCTTTTCTGCCTTCAAAAATTTCATAGGCTTTTTCTATATCCTTTAATGGGAAGGTGTGAGTTATAAGCGGTGTGGTATCTATTTTCTTTTCTGCTATAAGTGACAGTATCTCATCACAGTCGCAGCCGTCAACTCCGCCTGTTTTAAATGTGAGATTCTTGCCGTACATATCCGGCAACGGCAGAATCTGCGCTTCGTCATACAAGGCAACTATTGTAACTATGGCATTGGCTCTTGCTGCCTGCCATGAAAGCTTGAAGCTTTCCCTTGTTCCTGCACATTCTATAACCACATCTGCTTTGCCGTGCTTTGCATTTTTCCTTGTAAAATCCAGAACATCCTCAGGCGCAACAGTTAAAACAGAAGGGTAATATTTATTTACAAACCTTCTTCTCCCCTCATCCTTTTCACAGACAATCACCTTTTCAGGCTCCCTTAAAAGAACTGAGGCAAGCGTGCAAAATCCTGTTGGGCCTGCACCTATTATCAAAACTGTGTCCTGCTTCTTTATTTCTGATATTTTAGCAGCCCAAAAGCCTGTTGCCAGAATATCGCCTGTAAAAAGCGCCTGTTCATCAGTCACGCCATCAGGAATTTTGGAAAGTCCGTTATCCGCTAAAGGAACACGGACAAATTCTGCCTGTCCGCCGTCAATTCTGCAGCCTATTGCCCAGCCGCCGGCAGGGTGCCGGCAGTTATTTACAAAGCCGTTTTTGCAGAAAAAACATTCACCGCAGAAAGTCTCCACATTTACTGCCACCCTGTCACCCTTTTTGAATTTTTTTACGGCAGAGCCTGTTTCCTTTACAATTCCTACCATTT
The DNA here is from genome assembly GCA_020024215.1 of Oscillospiraceae bacterium. Lineage (GTDB taxonomy): Bacteria > Bacillota > Clostridia > Oscillospirales > Ruminococcaceae > Yanshouia. The sequence continues at coordinate 7,480 of JAHHUC010000043.1, forward strand.
CATGCCCCACTGTAATTCCCTTGACAGCCCTTGGCACAGAGCCGTGCTTTATATGCAGGTCACTTGTGCATATGCTGCTGAGTGTTACCTTTATTATGGCATCCTTTTCATCTTTTATATGGGGCTCTTCTTTCTCTGTAAGACTGAATCTCCCCTCATCCTCATAAACATAGGCAAGCATATTTTACCCTCTTATATATTTTAAAATTTCCTCTGCATTTGTCTTTGGGTTTACCTTGGGCATTGCCAATTCCACCCTTCCCTCTTCATCCAAAAGATAGGTGCATCTTGCTGTGCCCATATAAGTTTTGCCGTAAAGCTTCTTTTCCTGCCATGCTCCGTACTTCTGGAGCACCTCATGCTCTGTGTCTGAAAGTATGGCAAATGAAAGCTCATATTTATCTGAAAACCTTTTATGTGAAGACACTGTATCCTTGCTTATTCCCAAAACAACCACGTTGTTTTCCTTTAACTCCTCAATAGAGGAATTAAATGCTGCTGCCTGATTTGCTCAGCCGGGGGTATTATCCTTTGGGTAAAAATAAATAACCACCCTTTTGCCTAAAAAATCACTTAAAGAAACTTCTTTTCCGTCCTGGTCAGGAAGTGTAAACTCCGGTGCCTTAGAACCTGTTTCAAGCATTTTCCATCTCTCCTTTTTATAAAGCTTTCCTGCTTATTATATCATATAAGCTATATTAAATTAAGCTTTTTATAAAAACGGCAGTCAGAAATCTGAAGGATTCTGACTGCCGTTTTTAAAGCTGCTTGCTGCAAAGCCATCAATTAGCCCTTAAAATACTTGACTGCATTTGCAAAAAGCTTCATATCTCCTAAAACATCGCCGTTTTTGTAAAGGTTCATTCCTAAGCGCTCATTGTGTCCCATCTTGCCCATGATTTTTCCGTTGGGAGAAATAAGGGATTCGATAGCATATAAAGAGCCGGCAGGATTGAATCTTATATCCATTGTGGGATTGCCCTCCTTATCAACATACTGTGAGGCAATCTGTCCGTTAAGGATGAGCTCTCTCAATACATTTTCGGGAGCTACAAATCTTCCCTCGCCATGAGAAATGGGCACTGTGTAGATATCTCCCACATTTTCACCCATAAGCCAGGGGGATGCAACTGTTGAAAGCCTTACATCAACAAGCTTTGCCTGATGGCGGGAAATTGAGTTGAATGTAAGCGTGGGAGAATTTTCTGTTACCTCTGTAACCTTTCCGTAGGGAACAAGCCCCAGCTTAATGAGGGCCTGGAAGCCGTTGCAGATACCCAGCATAAGCTTATCTTCCTCGGTAAATCTGTCGATTTCCTCTCTCACATTTCCGCCCTTAAATACTGCTGTAATAAACTTGCCGGAGCCATCCGGCTCGTCTCCGCCTGAAAATCCGCCGGGAATTACTATAATATGGCTTTCCCTTATCTTCTTGGCTAAACCGTTCAGGCTTTCCTCCAGCATTTGGGAGGTTAGGTTTCTGATAAGATAGATTTCCGGCTCAGCTCCTGCATCCAAAAGGGCATTATATGTGTCATATTCGGAGTTTGTTCCGGGGAATGTAGGTATAAGTGCCTTGGGCTTTCTTCCTAAGTTTACCATGCTTCCTGTAAACTTTTTGGAGGAGGAAATTACCTCAACCTTTTCCCTGCCCTGATTGGATTCCATCTTGTAAACAGGAAGAAGCACCTTATTCCAAACATCCAAAAGCTCATCTATGATGAATTCTTCACCCAGTACCTTGATTGATCTTTCTTCTGTTGTTTTTCCTATAAGCCTTCCAAAGGGCAGATCCCCTTTAGCTTCCACAACTATTGCGCCGTAATTTTTGGAGAAGAATTCCTCCTTGTCTACATTTTCAATAGCTGCACCTATCTTATTTCCGAAGCTCATTTTGCAGACTGCCTCGCAAAGTCCGCCAAAGCCCAGCGCATAGGCAGAAACTATATTATTTCCAATCTGTGCATAAAGCTTGTCCAAAAGTGCAAGGTAAGCTTCTCCGTCAACAAGTCCGTCGTCCTTCTTGGGAGGATTGATGAGGTAGATATTATTTCCTGCCCTCTTAAATTCTCCTGCAACCACCTTGTCGCCGGTGGACTTGGAAATTGTAAAGGAGATGAGTGTGGGTGGAACATGAATATCCTCAAAGCTTCCGCTCATGGAATCCTTTCCGCCGATGGATGCAATTTTCAAATCATCCTGCGCCTTTAAGGCTCCTAAGAGCGCAGCTGCGGGAAGTCCCCACTTTTCAGGGTCATTGCCCAGCTTGGGGAAGAATTCCTGATAGGAGCTCCATGCCTCCCTTGCATTTCCTCCGTTGGCACACATCTTTGCAACAGAGGAAACAACCGCATAATAAGCGCCCATAAAGGGGGATTTTTCAGAGAGATAGGGGTCATAGCCATATGCCATAACCGTGCAGTCCTCTGTCTTTTCGTATGTGGGAAGAAGTGCTGCCATAGCCTGTGAGGGTGTAAGCTGATACTTTCCTCCAAAGGGCATGAGAAGTGTTCTTGCGCCTACATTGTGGTCAAACTTGTCAACAAGCCCCTGCTTGGAGCAGACATTGAGGTCTGAAAGCACCCTCTTGACCTCTTCTTTTAGGTTGTCATAAGAACGAGGCTCTTCCTTTTGCTGTTTCTTTATAACAGCCTTCATTTCCTTGGTTGTTCCGTTGCTGTTTAAAAATTCTCTTGAAAGGTCTGCAACTGCAGCACCCTTATACATCATCTTCATCCTGCCGTCATTTGTCACCTTGGCAACAACGGTTGTCTCAAGATTTTCTTTTTTTGCAGCTTCACAGAATTTTTCTATATCCTTTGAGGCAACAACAACAGCCATTCTCTCCTGAGACTCGCTTATTGCAATTTCTGTGGCTGTAAGTCCCTCATATTTTACAGGAACAACATCCAGATTTATAAGCAGGCTGTCTGCCAATTCCCCAATGGCAACAGAAACTCCGCCGGCTCCAAAGTCATTGCACCTTTTTATAAGCTTTGTAACCTCGCCGTTTCTGAATAATCTTTGAATCTTTCTCTCCTCGATGGCATTGCCCTTTTGAACCTGAGCTCCGCAGTCAGAAAGTGAATGTATATCATGTGCCTTGGAAGAACCGGTTGCACCGTCTATTCCGTCTCTTCCTGTTCTGCCTCCTAAAAGGATGACAGCATCCCCCTCTAAGGGAACCTCTCTGACCACATTTTCCTTTAGCGCAGCGCCTACAACCGCACCGCATTCCATATGCTTTGCAACATATCCGTCATGGTAAATTTCATCCACATGACCTGTTGTAAGACCTATCTGATTGCCATAGGAGGAATAGCCCTGTGAGGCTACCCTTGCAATCTTGCTTTGAGGGAGTCTGCCATTTCTTGTCTCTTCGATGGGGGAGAGAATGTTGCCGCAGCCTGTAACTCTCATAGCCTGATGGACAAAGGCTCTTCCTGAAAGCGGATCCCTTATGGCTCCGCCTAAGCAGGTTGCTGCACCGCCGAAGGGCTCTATCTCTGTGGGGTGGTTGTGCGTCTCATTTTTAAACATCAAAAGCCAGTCCTCCGGCTTATTTCCGGATGTCACTTTGATATTTACAGAGCAGGCATTTATCTCCTCAGATTTATCCAAAGAATCCAAACAGCCCTTTTTGAAGAGGTATTTTCCCCCTATGCAGGCCATATCCATAAGCGTGACAGGCTTTTGGCTGCCTATTTCCTCACGCATCTGCAAATATCTGTCATAGGCCTTCTTAACATTTTCATCCTCGATACTTAAATCGGTAAGATGTGTATTAAAGGTGGTGTGTCGGCAATGGTCTGACCAGTATGTGTCGATTATCTTTATCTCTGTGATGACAGGATCTCTCTTTTCGGTATCTCTGAAATAATCCTGACAGAATTTAAGGTCATCCAGATCCATAGCCAGCGACTTTTCCTTCAAAAAATTTTCCAAGCCTTCAGAAGAAAGCTTTGTAAAGCCCTCTAAAACCTCAGGCATCTTTGGCTCTCCCGATTTTATTTTAAGACTTTCAGGAATTTCCAAGGAGGCCTCACGGCACTCAACAGGATTTATAAGGTATGCCTTTATTTTTGAAAATTCCTCATCTGTAACATTGCCTTTTAAGCAGATGACCTTTGCAGAGGAAACCAAAGGTCTTTCGCTTTTTAAAACACACTCTATACACTGTGCACAGGAATCTGCCCTCTGGTCATACTGTCCGGGAAGAAATTCGATGGCAAAGGTCCTTCCATCAAAGGACGGAAGAACGTAAAAATGCTCATCCACCTGAGGCTCGGAAAATACATTCATAACCTTTTCCATATCCTCAGAGTCTATGCCCTCTATATCATAGCGATTGTAAATTTTAACACCCTCAAGGCCTTTTAAGCCCAATGCACCCTTTAAATCATCCAGCATGGAGCTTTCTTCTGCTGCAAAGGGAGCCTTTTTAGAAGAATAAATCCTATTTATCAACTCTAATCCTCCTTTAACGCCTTTAAGCCGATATCGTGTCTGAAGAACATCTTATCAAAGCTTATCTTTTCTACTGCTCTGTAAGCCTTATCCAAAGAATCCGAAAGATTCTCTCCTACTGCACCTACTCCCAGCACTCTGCCGCCGTCGGTATAGAATTTGCCGTCCTCAAGCTTTGTTCCGGCATGGAAAATGTTTATTCCCTCCATGCGCTCAGCCTCATCCAAGCCCTCTATAAGCTTGCCCTTTTCATATTTTACAGGATATCCTCCGCTTGCCAAAATAACGCAGGAGGAGGCGCCGGGCTTTATGGAAACAGGACACTCATCCAGCGTGCCGTCGATGCAGGAATTCATAATATCAACCAAATCCCCCTCCAAAAGCGGCAGGCATACCTGTGCCTCGGGATCTCCGAAGCGGCAGTTGTATTCAATCACCTTGACGCCCGAGCTTGTGGACATAAGTCCAAAGTATAAAACGCCCTTGAAGGGATTTCCCATTTCGCTCATAGCCTTGACTGTGGGGATGAAAATATTTTGGAAGCACTCCCTTTCCAGCTCCTTTGTATAGAATGGATTGGGCGCTATTGTTCCCATTCCGCCTGTATTTAAGCCCTTGTCGTTGTCCTCTGCCCTTTTGTGGTCCATCGAGGATACCATAGGCTTTATTGTCTTTCCGTCTGTAAAGCAGAGCACAGAAATTTCAGGCCCCTGCAAAAATTCCTCAATAACCACGGTATTTCCGCTTTTTCCGAATTTTTTATCCAGCATTATCTCCTCTAATGCCTTCCTTGCATCCTCAAAATTCTCCGGAATTACCACGCCCTTTCCCAATGCAAGGCCGTCTGCCTTTATTACAACAGGAAATTTATTCTCCCTCTTTATATAGTCTATCGCCTTGTCAAAATCTGAAAAGACCTCAAAGGAGGCTGTGGGGATATTGTTATTTTTCATAAGCTCCTTGGCAAAGCTTTTAGAGCCTTCGATTCTGGCTGCATTTTTAGACGGCCCAAAGGCCCTTATGCCCGCCTTATCAAGCTCATCCACCATTCCTAAAACCAGAGGGTCATCAGGGGTTACGCAGACCAAATCTATTTTTTCATCCTTGGCAAGCTTCACCATTTTTTCCACATCTGTTGCCTTTACATCAAATGCAGCAGAATCCTTTTTTCCGCCTCCGCCGCCGGGAGAGGAATAAATTTCCGGCTTGTGTCTGCTTTCTTTAAGCTTTTTTATTATGGCGTGCTCTCTTCCGCCTGAGCCTACAACAAGTATTTTCATTTTTACACCGCCTTTTTTAGTCTAGTGCTTAAAATGTCTCATTCCTGTAAAGACCATGGCAATTCCTGCTTCATCACAAGCCTTTATGCTGTCCTCATCCTTCACAGAGCCGCCGGGCTGAATGATAGCTGTTATCTTGTGCTCAGAGGCAAGCTTTACACAGTCATCAAAGGGGAAGAATGCATCAGAGCCCATCACAGAGCCCTCTGCTTTTTCACCTGCATATTTGATGGCAAGGCCAAGCGCTGTAACTCTGTTTGTCTGTCCGGGGCCTATTCCCACAGAGGCATCATCCTTTACCAAAACAATGGCATTGGACTTTGTCTGCTTGACAATTTTCCACGCCATCATAAGCTCCTTCATTTCCTTTTCGGTGGGCTTTCTCTTTGTGACAACCTCCAATTCCTCAAAGGGGAGCAGCTGTGTATCCAAATTCTGAACCAAAAGTCCGCCCACAACCTTTTTAAAGTCCCGTGTGTTCTCATGGTTGGGCTTGGCACAGTCATCAAGCTGCATAAGCCTTATGTTCTTTTTTCTTGTGAGAATTTCCAAGGCTTCTTCGGTAAATGAAGGGGCGATTATTATTTCGAGGAATATTTTTGAAAGCTCTTCTGCGGTGGGCTTATCGCAAGGTCTGTTTAGAGCTATGATACCTCCGAAAATTGAAACAGGATCGCTTTCATAGCACTTTTTATAGGCTTCAAAAATTGTATCTGCAACTGCCACAGCGCAGGGATTTGTGTGCTTTACTGCAACTGCACAGGGCTTTTCCTCACCAAATTCCTTCAAAATATCCAAAGCGCCGTTGGCATCGTTGATATTGTTATAGCTCAGTTCCTTTCCGTTAAGCTGCTTTGCAAGTGCAAGACTGTTCTTAGGCGGAATTATCTCCTTGTAAAAGGCTGCCTTTTGGTGGCTGTTTTCGCCGTATCTTAAATCATAGAGCTTTTCATATGTAAGCGTCAGGTTTTCAGGCAGCTCGTTGTCCCCCAGCTTTTGTGCAAGATAATCGCTTATCATGGCATCATAGGCTGCTGTATGCCTGAACACCTTGAGCGCAAGATAGAACCTTGTCTCCCTCTTTATATCGTCAATTTCAGAAAGAACCCTGTCATAATCGGCAATATCTGTTATAACCGCAACATCCTGCCAGTTTTTAGCTGCTGCTCTTAGCATGGAGGGTCCGCCTATGTCGATATTTTCAATAGCCTCCTCCAATGTAACATCGGGCTTTTTGATCGTCTCCTTAAAGGGATAAAGATTTACACAGACGATATCAATGGGCTGACAGTCCAAAGCCTTAAGCTGCTGCATATGGCTCTCATTTGCTCTCATAGCCAATATTCCTGCAAAAACCTTGGGATTTAAGGTCTTTACTCTGCCATCTAAGCACTCCGGGAAATTTGTGACCTCCTCTATGGGAATTACAGGAATCCCTTCCTTTTCCAATTCCCTTGCAGTTCCGCCTGTGGAAATTATCTCATAGCCTGCATCCAAAAGACCTTTTGCAAAACGGACAATTCCCGTTTTATCAGAAACGCTTAAAATCGCTCTCTTTTTCAAATTGTACATCCCTTTCAAAATAAATGCTGCTTTACTTTTTTTCAGAAAGAATTTTCAGTGCTTGGGGGAGAATTTTCCATTCACATTCCTCCATAACTCTTCTCTGCAAGCTTTCAGGTGTATCCCCCTCTTTTACATAAGAAGCCTTTTGAAGTATTATCTCTCCGCCATCACATATTTCATTTACAAAATGGACTGTGGCACCTGTCACCTTCACACCGTAATTCAAAGCTGCCTCATGCACCTTCAATCCGTAAAAACCGTCCCCGCAGAAGGAGGGTATCAGCGACGGGTGTATATTTATAATCCTCTTTGGGAATCTTCTGACAAAGTCCTCGCTTAAAATAACCAGCCAGCCGGCTAAAACAATATAATCGGGTTTGAATTTTTCAATCTGAGACAAAAGCTCGGCTTCAAATTTTTCCTTTGGAAAAAGCTTCTTTGAAACTATTGCATAGGGTATGTTGTTTTCCTCTGCCCTTTTTAAGGCATAGGCATTTTTGCTTGAGGAAATAAGACCTGCTATCTCCACCTTGTCCAGATATCCCGACTTTACATTGTCAATAATGGCCTGAAAATTTGTGCCCCCTCCGGAAGCCAGAACACAGATTTTCATTATTCCACACCCTTGATGGTAAGGCTGCCTGTTCCCTTTACTATGCTTCCTATTACAAAGGGCTTTTCTCCCTCTTTTTCCAAAACGGAAATAAGCTTGTCCTTTTCATTTTCCGAAACCATCATAACAAGTCCCACACCCATATTGAAGGTGTTCATCATATCTCTTTCGGGTATGTTTCCAACCCTTTCTATAAGCTTGAATATGGGCAGAATCTTCAGCAAATCCTTATCTATAACCGCATCCACACTGCTGTTTAACGCCCTTGGAACATTCTCATAAAGTCCTCCTCCGGTGATGTGCGCCATGCAGTGGATGTCAACCTCCTCCAATGCCTTTAAAACAGGCTTGCAGTATATTCTCGTGGGTGTGAGCAAACACTCTCCGAGGCTTTTTCCCAATTCCTCCTCATAGCCCTCTAATGAGGCCTTATCGGTTATGTTGAACACATGTCTCACAAGAGAAAAGCCGTTGGAATGAACTCCGGAGGAGGCAAGTGCGACAATTACATCTCCCTCTCTCACCTTTTCGCCGTCAAGCATCTTCTTTTTATCAACAAGGCCGACTGTAAAGCCCGCCATGTCATAGTCATCAGCAGCGTAAAAGCCGGGCATCTCGGCTGTTTCTCCGCCTATAAGCGAACAGCCTGCCTGACGGCAGCCCTCTGCCACACCTTCAACAATTCCTGCCACCTTTTCGGGAATGTTCTTTCCCAAAGCAATATAATCAAGGAAAAACAAGGGCCTTGCGCCTGCACAGAGAACATCATTCACGCACATGGCAACACAGTCAATTCCGACTGTATCGTGCTTCTCCATAAGAAAGGCCAGCTTGAGCTTTGTGCCCACTCCGTCTGTTCCGGAGATGAGGACAGGCTCCTCCATTCCCTTCAGATTTGGTGCAAAACAGCCGCCGAAGCCGCCTATTCCTGAAAGTACCTCCGGCGAAAAGGTGCTCTCCACACTTTTTTTCATAAGCTTTACACCCTCATAGCCTGCGGTTACATCCACCCCCGCAGCTTTGTAGCTTTCGCTGTGACTTTTCATTTTGCTGTACTCCTTTTTTATTACTTTATCTTTTCGTCAAACTTGCTTGTATAAGGCTCATAATCCACCGAAATCGGATATTTTTCGCTGAAGCAGCCGTCGCAGAAATCACATTTTGCGTTTTCTGCTATCTGGCATACATTTTCAATGGGAAGAAAGCCCAGAGAATCCGCACCTATTTTTTTGCAGATATCATCTATGGACATCTGACAGGCAATAAGCTTGTTCTTTCCGTCTATATCTGTTCCGAAATAGCAGGGCGCAATAAACGGAGGTGAGGAAATTCTTACATGAACCTCTTTTGCCCCTGCCTCCTTGAGCATTTTTACAATTCTTGCGCTGGTTGTTCCCCTTACAATAGAATCGTCGATGAGCACAACTCTTTTATCTTTTACCGTCGCCTCCACAACCGAAAGCTTCAGCTTTACGGCGTTTTCCCTCAAACGCTGTGTCGGCTCGATAAAGGTCCTTGCTATGTATCTGTTTTTTATAAAGCCCACACCATAGGGGATCCCCGATTGCCTTGCAAAGCCCAAGGCGGCATCAAGTCCGCTGTCGGGAACACCTATTACAACATCTGCCTGAGCAGGGTTGGAAAGGGCCAGGAATGCACCGGCTCTGAGCCTTGCATTGTGTACAGATGCACCCTCTATAACAGAATCCGGCCTTGCAAAATAGACAAATTCAAAAACGCACATTGTGGATTTATTTTTGCAGTGAGTCTCGATGCTTCTGACTTTGTCCTTGTTTACAACTACTATTTCCCCTGCCTTTATATCTCTTACAAATGTGGCGCCTATGGCATCAAGTCCGCAGCTTTCAGAGGCAAAGACTATCTGGCCCTCCGGCATTTTTCCCATGCACAGGGGTCTGAAGCCCACAGGATCCCTCACGGCTATGAGCTTTGAAGGAGACATAAGCACCATGCTGTATGCTCCTTTAAACCTGTACATCGCCTTTTCAATCGCCTCTTCGATGGAATCGGTATTAAGTCTTTCCCTTATTATCTCATGAGCCATTACCTCGGCATCGCTGTTGGACTGGAAAATAGCGCCTTTAAGCTCCAGCTCTCTTCTCAATTCTCCGCTGTTTACAAGATTTCCGTTGTGGGCTATTGCCATGTGGCCCTTTATATGCCTTATCACCAAAGGCTGTGCATTCTGTCTGCCCACGCCCTGACTTGTGCCGTATTTGCAGTGGCCTATGGCTATTTGTCCGTGATCCATAGAATCCAGCAGATTTTTGTTGAAAACATCCCTCAAAAGTCCGGTGTCCTTATAGCTGTCAATAATTCCGGAGTCGTTTATTGCAATTCCGCAGCTTTCCTGTCCTCTGTGCTGAAGGGCAAACAGTGCATGATAGGTATCCAGCGCCACATGAGAATTTTCTGTGCTGTCATAAATTCCGAAAACACCACATTCCTCATGAAGCTTTTCAGAGAGATAATCAAATTCGTTTTCCATAATATTCTCCATGCCCATTCCCCTTTAAAGCTCCAGCAGCTTTTCCTGAAGCTTGGAATCCTTTTCCATAACCTTTTCTCTCATATTTTTCTTTTCCTCTTTTAAAAGAGAGGAAAGTCTTTCATCAGAGAGGGCAAGTATCTGGAGCGCAAGAAATGCAGCATTTACACTTCCGTCAACGGCAACTGTTGCAACCGGGACGCCCGAGGGCATCATAACTGTTGCAAGAAGGCTGTCCATGCCGCCTATCTGCTTGCTGTTTAAGGGAACCCCTATCACAGGCAAGGTGGTATTTCCTGCTAATACACCTGCAAGGTGCGCTGCCATTCCGGCACCTGCAATAATAACTCCAAAGCCGTTTTCCTCGGCATTTTTAGCAAATCGGATGGATTCTTCAGGTGTTCTGTGAGCTGAAAAAATGTGACATTCACTTTCTACGCCAAATTCTTTAAGCTTGAGATAAGCCTTTTTCATCACATCCCAATCGCTGTCGCTTCCCATGATGATTGCAACCTTTTTGTTAATCATAATTTTTCCCCCTTAAAAATAAAAAAGGCAGGCCGCCAAAAAATCGGTCTGCCGCTGTCTTGCTCTAGCTTTTTACGCAGTTATAGCCTGCGATGTCAAAAAAAGAGAATATTGTGCTGCAATGGCGCAATGATACCGCCGCAGAAATGAAAAATAATGCCAACATCATCTTGAAGCCACCCTTTCAGCACAAATTATCCTAATTATATGTTCCTAAT
>JAHHUC010000044.1 GCA_020024215.1 Oscillospiraceae bacterium
GCGGCATATGCTTGTGAAATGGTCAATAAGAGTAGTAAAAGTAATCTTTGCTATTATAGACTCTAATCCATTGTGGTTTTTCAAAACTCCTTTTGGGCGAAAACCTTTTTAAGGTAAAGGGTGTTTTTACGATGAATTTCCAAGCGGTGTGCTGCTTTAAGAGGGCACACCGCTTTTTTGTTTTGGTCGGATGAACAAATAAACAAACAATGCTTTACAAAGAGGAGAGAACAAACGATGGGCAAGATTATTGAACTTAAGCACATCTCCAAATCCTTTGACGGAGAATCTGTTTTGGATGATATCAGCCTGGATATTCAGGATAATGAGTTTATAACTCTGCTGGGGCCGTCAGGCTGCGGAAAAACCACCACACTTAGGATCATAGGCGGATTTGTGCAGCCGGATGAGGGGGATGTCATCTTTATGGATAAAAGAATAAACGATGTGCCTCCCCACAAAAGACATGTCAATACCGTGTTTCAGAAATACGCACTTTTTCCCCACCTTAATGTGTTTGAAAATGTTGCTTTTCCGCTGCGCGAAAAAAAGGTACCCAAGGATGAAATAAAAAGAAGAGTGGATGAAATGCTCTCCATGGTTATGCTTTCAAACTTTGCAACAAGGCGCATAACAGGTCTTTCCGGCGGTCAGCAGCAGAGAGTTGCCATAGCCAGAGCTTTGATAAGCAACCCCAAGATACTTCTTTTGGATGAGCCTTTGGGCGCATTGGACCTGAAGCTTAGAAAAGATATGCAGACAGAATTGAAAAAAATCCAAAAGTCCACCGGAATCACATTTGTGTTTGTGACACACGACCAGGAGGAGGCCTTGAGCATGTCCGACACAATAGTTGTCATGAGCGACGGAAAGATTCAGCAGATAGGCACGCCAACCGATATCTACAACGAGCCGGTAAATGCCTTTGTAGCCGATTTTATAGGCGAGAGCAATATAGTTGACGGAATAATGCTTGAAGATTATAAGGTCAAATTTGCAGGACACACATTTGAGTGTCTGGATAAAGGCTTTGGAAAAAATGAGCCTGTGGATGTGGTTGTCCGTCCGGAGGATGTGGATATAGTGCCTGCCAATGAGGCAGAGCTTTACGGCGATGTAACATCAGTGACCTTTTTGGGCGTTCACTATGAGATAATAGTTGATGTAAGCGGCTTTAAATGGATGATTCAGACAACCGATTTTGTAGCTCAGGGCGAGCATATAGGCATAAAGCTGGAGCCTGATGCTATTCATATAATGAAAAAGTCCGAATATTCGGGTATGTTTGGAGATTACTCCAGCTTTTCTGACGAAATTGATGAGCTTTCTTCCGGAGGTGAAGAGGAGGAATGAAGAGCAGGTATTTAAGAAGCAGCAAAAGCGGACACGCTGCATTGTTTCCATATTCCTTGTGGGCCTTTCTGTTTATTATTGTCCCTATGGGATTTATAGCCTATTATGCTTTTACAGACAATAATTTTCAGTTTACAACCGAAAACATAACAAGGTTTTTCACTTCTGTAAGCAATATAAGAAATGCTGACGGAACTGTAAGTGAGGTTAGAACCTATCTTCTCATTTTCAGACGCTCTCTTAAATTAGCTGTTATTTCCACGGCTGTATGTCTTTTGATAGGCTATCCCTTGGCATATAAGATTTCTCATGCGCCAAAACGCACCCAAAAAACCATGATGACGCTGATAATGATACCGATGTGGATGAACTTTCTCATACGCACATATGCATGGATGACAATACTTCAGGATTCCGGTGTGTTCAATAATCTGCTCGCCGAGATAGGACTTGGCCCTGTCAGAATAATAGGAACAGAAACGGCGGTAATAATCGGAATGGTATACGATTATCTTCCCTATATGGTGCTTCCAATCTATTCAATAATGGTAAAGATGGACAACAGCCTTGTTGAAGCGGCTCATGACCTCGGCTGCGGAAGCCTTTCTGTGCTGCGCCGTGTAATTTTCCCCCTCAGTCTCCCGGGTGTGCTCTCCGGAATAACAATGGTGCTTATCCCATCAATCAGCACCTTTTATATATCTCAAAAGCTCGGAAGCGGAAAATTCCTGCTTATAGGCGATGCCATCGAGGGACAGTATATTGCCAACAATCTGCATTTTGCAGCGGCCATGGCATTTATTCTTATGGTCATACTGCTTGTATTTATGGCTGTGGTCAAATATTGCACCAACAGATATGTTTACGGAGGTGAAGCAAGATGAAGAAGGCAATACCAAACATACTGACAGCTTTGGTCTTTTTGTTTCTCTTTGCTCCAATAGCTATTCTGCTCATATTTTCGTTCAACGAATCAAAGAGCCTTTCTGTCTTTTCGGAATTTTCACTCCATTGGTACACAGAGCTTTTCAATGACAGAAATACATTGGAGGCTGTGGGAAATACCCTCCTTCTGGCAACCTCGGCAACTGTTATTTCCACTGTGATGGGAACTGCTGCTGCATGGGGAATAGACAGGGTGCGTTCCCGCTGGTACAGAGGTGTTATGAACACCGTCACAGATATTCCGATGACCAATCCTGATATTATCACCGGAATTTCTCTTATGCTCATGTTTGTCTTTGTGGGCAGATTTTTCGGTGCGGCAAGCAGCCTTAATTTTTGGACAATGCTGATAGCCCATGTTACATTTTGCCTGCCATATGTTATTTTGCAGGTGCTTCCAAAGCTCAGCCAGATGGATAAATCCCTTCCGGAGGCGGCTATGGATTTAGGCTGCACACCCATGAAGGCATTTTTTAAGGTGGAATTGCCCGAAATGATGCCGGGAATTGTCACCGGAGCAATAATGGCGTTCACCATATCCCTGGATGACTTTGTAATAAGCTATTTTACATCCGGAACAGGCTTTGAAACGCTGCCCATAAGGATTTACAGCATGACCAAAAAGACTGTTACTCCAAAGATGTATGCGCTTGCAATAATCATATTCTTTGTCACACTCAGCCTTCTGCTTATAAGCAACTTTATAGAGGCAAGAGGAAGCGAGGAATATTTGGAATACAATAAGAAAAAGTCAAGAAGAAAAACCTCCTCCCATACCGGATATGCAAAGAAGGTTGTTGCCGCTGTGCTGTCAATAGCTTTGATTGCGCCGATTGCCTATAAAGCGATATCGGGGCCAAAAAAGCAGGTTTTGAATGTGTATAACTGGGGAGAGTACATCTCTGATGGAAGTGAAGACACACTTGATACCATAAAGGCATTTGAACAGTGGTATAAGGAAACCTATGGCTCTGAGGTAACAGTCAATTACAGCACCTATACCTCAAATGAGGATATGTACAACAAAATTTCAAAGGGAGCTGTCAGCTATGATGTGATAATCCCATCTGATTATATGATAGACAGAATGGCATCAGAGGGCATGCTTCAGGAGCTTGACTTTGACAACATTCCCAACTATAAATATATAGAGGATTCCTTCAGAAGTCTTTATTATGATCCCGAAAATAAATACACAGTGCCGTACACATACGGAATTGTAGGAATAATATATGATTCCAATGTGGTGGATGAAAAGGACACCGGCTCATGGGATCTTATGTGGAATGAGAAATATGCAAACAATATCCTGCAATACAACAATTCAAGGGATGCCTTTGGAACAGCAATGTACAAGCTGGGAATTGATGTAAATACGCATGACAAGTCCCAGTGGGATAAAGCGTGTGAGGAGCTTATAAAGCAAAGGCCGATATTAAAGAGCTTTGTAATGGATGAAATCTACAATATGATGGAATCCGGTGAGGCAGCCATCGGCTCATATTATGCAGGAGACTACTTCACAATGAGAGATGCCCAGGCGCCCGATGTAGATTTGAAATTCTATTATCCCGAGCCCACCAACTTCTTTGTGGATGCCATGTGCATACCCACCTGTGCTCAAAACAAGGAGCTGGCAGAAATATTTATAAATTTCATGCTTTCAAAGGAAGCTGCCATCGCCAATGCAGAGTATATAAACTATGCAAGCCCCAACAGCCTTGTATATGAGGATGAGGGCTATATAGAGGATATGGGAGAGGATGCAATAGAGATTCTTTACCCTGAGCTTGGAGATTTTTCAGAGCTTTATAACAAATATGCTTACAGAAGTCTGGATACACAGATGCTCGATTATCTGAATACATTGTGGGAAAATGTAAAGATAAACTAGGCATAAAGAGGTCAAATTCCAAATTTGGGATTTGACCTCTTTTTTGATTGAATTTGTTATATGTATGCAGTATAATCCTTAAATATGACACAATAAGCTTTTTATAGAGCAAAATAAAAAATCAGCGCTTGGCTTTTATGCTTTAGGTGCTTTATTATGGAGGTGCAGCTTTGAAGAACAGGCTGTTTAAGTGCAGTGGGTGGATATTCACTCTTTATGCCGTGCTGCCTTTTTTCTTTTTGGCATTGTTTTTTGTCCTTAGGGGAAATAAGCCCCTTATGGATTTTTGGGTGTTTAATATAGCAGGTCCGTTTGAGCAGTTTTTGGGCAGATTATGCTCTTTTGTTCCCTTTTCTGTTGTGGAGCTTTTGACCGTTGCAGCATTTATAATGAGCATCCTCTTTATAATATCTGCCGCAGCAGGATATTTTAAAGATAAAAATAAAACTGTTCTGCTTAAAAGAATTTCTGTTATAGCCATTTTCTGGCTTTGGATTATAGCAACATTCTATTGGCTTTGGAATGTGGTTTATTATGCCTCTTCATTTTCTGAACGAAGCAATTTGCAGATAAGAAGCTGCTCTGTTGAGGAATTGGCAGCAGTCACAGATTATTTTGCCTATAATGCAGCAGAGCTTTCAGATAAGATGAAAAGAGATGAAAAAGGAATTTTTGATGAAAATTTGCAGGAAATAATAGAAAGCGCACCCGAAAATTATAAGGCGGCAGAAAAGCTGTTTCCCTTTTTGCAAATGGATTCGGTCAAGGTAAAGCCGTTTGCCTTTTCACGTCTTCAAAGCATGCTGGGCTTTACAGGGATGTACACACCCTACACAGGTGAGGCAAATATCAATACCGATGTGCCAAAGCTTACAATTCCTTCAACCATATGTCATGAGATGACACATCAGAGAATGGTGGCGCCGGAGGATGAATGTAATTTTGTGGGAATAACAGCCTGCATATTGTCCGATGATATAGTTTACCAATATTCGGGCTATTTTTCAGGTCTTATACATCTTAGCAATGCACTTTTTTCTGTTTCCCCTGATGCATGGCAGCAGATTGCCGAAAAAAGATTTACAAAGGAGCTGTACACAGACTGGATTTTCAATGCGGATTATTGGGAGCAATTTGAATCTCCCGTGCAGGAAATATCCTCGCAGGTGTATGATGGTTTTTTAAAGCACAATAAGCAGGAGCTGGGAAACAGGTCCTACGGCGCCTGTGTGGATTTGATAATATCTTACTTTCTTCCTAAGACAGAAAATGGGAAAAAATATACCCCTCAGGCTTTATTTTAAAACTGCTTTGTTGTTGATATAAGTATTGTGTGGGACTTAAATCAATTGAAAAATTAAGGGGAGGATGAAGAAAAACACATCATTTTTGCAAAGTATTTGATTTTTAAAACAAGAATAATTTTTAGCGAGGTGCAGATAGCGTGAATAAGGATTGGAGCATTTTGAATAAGCTTGCAAAAAGACAAAATGAAATATATCACAGGTGTGCAAAAAATGCCGGCATAACAGATACAAAGTTTTGGGTTCTGTATGCTTTGTGCGAATCGGGCGGTGCGTTGTGCCAAAACAGCATTTGCGAAAGCTGGTGCTATTCAAAGCAGACCGTCAATTCGGCGGTAAACAGCCTTGAAAATGAAGGAATGATATATTTGGAATTTTCCGAAGGCTCCAAAAAGCAGAAGGATTTAAAGCTTACCGAAAAGGGGGAGGAATTCTGCAATAAGCATATAAGACAGGTTATGCTGGCAGAATGTAATTCAATTATGAGGCTTGACAGCGGTGAACGAAGAAATTTTATAAAAACATTAGAAAAGCTTCTGGCTGTTTTAGAGGAGGAATTGTCCTTTTAGACTGACCTTAAAATTTTTATGTTGACAAAACAGCCCTGCTGCAATATAATTCAAGTGTATTAACACTAATAGTACATGCGAGGTTGATGATATGAAAAAATTGGTTATGGCAATAATTGCAGCTTTGGCTTTTGCGGGTATGCTAAGGATATTGAAAAAGAAAAATGCAGAAGAAAAGAAAAACCTTACTTTTTTTATAAAAGGAGATAAGGAATGACAGCAAGGAGGAGAAAGGGCAGGTACAGATTTAAAAGATGGGTAAAAACATCTGCTTTTACAGTGCTTTTTCTGCTGCTTGTTTTCAGCTCATTGAGGCTTCTTGTTTCAAATGCTGATTTTAAAAGCTTTGATAAAGTCAGCCTGCAAGGGCTTTCTGCTGCTGACAGATTAAAGCTTAGGGAAATAGAAAAAGGGGATTATCCAAAGCAGCTGGTTGATTTTTTGGAAAATCATATGGAGGCTCTGGATTTTGTTTACAGATATCCGAAGGATAAGGACAAAAATTTCACAATAACTATTTTGGAAGAGCTTTATGCCGATGAGGTTCCGCTTTTGATACAGTGGGACCAAAGATGGGGATATAAAAAATATGGCGATGATTTGATAGCGCTTGAGGGCTGCGGTCCTACCGCACTTTCTATGGCGGCTTTATATCTTACAAAAAATCCGGAATACACACCCTTGAATGTATCTCAGGTTTCGTATAAAGAGGGCTATTATGCAAGCGGTATAGGCTCTAAATGGAGCCTTATGAGCGAGGGCTGTGCTCATTTTGGATTAAGCTCCAAAATGGTTCCTTTAGATAAAACATCCATGGAAAATGCACTCAATGACAAAAAGGTTATAATAGCTTCTATGGGTGAGGGAGATTTTACAAAAAAGGGACATTTTATTGTTATAAAGGGCTTTTGCGAGGAGGGCTTTTATGTAAATGACCCCGTGAGCTATAAAAACAGCGAAAAAATATGGCCGTATGAAATTTTAAAAGGTCAAATAAAAAATATGTGGGCAATGAGTGCTGCCTAAGAGGAAGGTAAAAATGAAAAATATCTTTAAAAAGAAAGAGATAAACACTGTAAAGAGCACAGAAAAATCTCCGATTGAGGATTTTAACAACGCCAAGAAAAGGAAGAAAAAGAGAATTATTATATCCTCTTGTATCCTTCTGACAGCTGCATTGGTTTTTATATTCAATCCTAAAAAGTCCATACCTATGGCAGAGGGAATGGAAATGGCACCTAAAACTATGGAAAGCAGGGTTTCGCTCTCCGGAAAGGTGGAAAGTGAAAACAGCAAGAAAATCTACAATAAGGTATTTGACGAGGTTTTGTCTGTGGACGTAAAATTGGGTCAGATGGTGAAAAAGGGGGATGTGCTTGCTGTTATTTCAAAAAAAGAGATTGAGCAGGATATTGAAAAGCAAAAGGTAAAGATGTCAATAGCACAGCAGAACAATGTCATAGATGTTTATGAGGCTCAAAAGCAGCTGGATGACACAAAGTTTCAGATAGAAGCAGGAACATATGATGACATAGAGCTTTTGAACGAGCAGATACAGCAGGCAGCGGTGGAATTGAGCAACAGAAGAAGAGCATATAAGGAAAAGTATGATGATCTGGATGTTGAAAAGCACGAGGAAAGGGTTCGTGAGCTGGAAAGAAATATGATCTTTGCCAGAAAGAAGATGGAAGACAGAGAACAGGCTTTAAAAAAGCAGGGGCTTTCCATAAAGGACGATAAGGAATATCTAAAGCTTAAAAATACATATGAGGAAGAGAGAAGCAAGTGGCTCAATTCCTATAATCTCTACATGGAGGAAATGTCCACCGAGGGAAGAATGGTGCAGGCGGCGCTTTTGGAATACGACAATCTTTTAAAGCGCAAAGAAAGACAGCATTTGGATTTGGATGATAAGGTTGACAAGCTGGACAGCAATCTTAAAAAGGTAAAGCTTTCATCTGACATGACCTTGGAGGAGCTTACATTGAAGGAGCTTTTGGAAAATCTGGACAGCTGCACTGTAAAAGCTCCTATGGATGGCATGATAACAGGAATTTATCTCAAGGAGGGCGAAAAGGCAGAGGAGGTGCTTTTTGCCATTGAGGATATAAACAATCTCAGAGTTAAAGGAGATTTGAGAGAATTTGACCTTTTAAAGGTAAAGGAAGGCCAAACAGCGGAGATAAAGAGCAATTTTACCAAGGATAAGCAGATAAAAGGAACTGTTTCCAATGTGTCTTTGGCATCTGAGGTGGTCAAGGATAAGGATTATGAAAACAAAAATGCTGCTGCCCGTTTCCCCGCAGAGATAAAGATTACGGATAAGGATACAGGTCTTTTGCTGGGCTCAAGTGTGCGTGTGAAGATAACAACAGAAAAGAAGGAAAATGTGCTGGCTGTTCCTTTTGATTCAGTTATAAACGAGCCTGACGGAAAGCAGTATCTGTATAGGGCAGAAAAAAACCAAAAGGGATACATAGCTGTAAAGCAGGAAATTAAAACAGGTATGGAGACAGATTTTGAAATAGAGGTTACTGAGGGCATAAAAGAGGGAGATATAATTTTAAAAAATGCCAATATGCTTTCAGATGGTCAAAAAATAAATCTTTCCTTAAATTAAATGAGGCTTGACATGGAAAATAAAGAAATTATCAAAATGGAATCTGTCAAAAAGAAATTCTATGTGGGAAAGCCCAATGAGCTGACAATTTTAAAAGGGATAAGCCTTTCTGTAAAAAAGGGAGAATTTATATCAATAGTGGGGGAATCAGGCTCCGGAAAATCCACACTTATGAACATATTGGGAGCTTTGGATAAGCCCACCGAGGGCAGCTACATTTTGGATGGTCTTAATATGCAGAATGTTCCGGATGATATGCTGTCAACAATCAGAAACAAAAAGATAGGCTTTGTCTTTCAGACCTTCAACCTTATCTCCAGATCCTCAGCACTTTCCAATATCGAGCTGCCGATGCTTTATGCAGGGGTAAATTCCAAGGAGAGAAGGCAGAGGGCGACTGAGCTTTTGGATAAGGTGGGGCTTTCAGAAAGAGCAGAGCATATGCCTAATGAGCTTTCCGGAGGTCAGAAGCAAAGGGTTGCCATAGCAAGAGCTATGGCAAACAATCCTTCCATAATATTGGCAGATGAGCCCACCGGAGCGCTGGACACAAAAACGGGCGAAATGGTTATGGAGCTTTTTCACATGCTGCATGAGCAGGAGGGAAAGACCATAATACTCATTACACACAACCCCAAGCTCGCCAAGGAAACCGACAGAATAATAACCATATCAGATGGACTTATTGTAGATGAGGAGGAGGGTGAGAGGAATGGAGTTTAAGGAAAATATTTACCTGGCACTAAACGGCATAAAAAGCAACAAAATGCGAAGCGCCCTCACCATGCTCGGATTGATAATAGGCATATCCTCAGTTATAACAATTGTGACTGTGGGCAATGCTATGGCTAAAAGCGTGGAGGGACTGCTCAATGACCTTGGAGCCAACAGCATACAGATAAATGTGGATGCAAAGCCTGATGAAAACGGAAATTATCCATCCAGCATGACGTTTTATCCGGAGGATCTTATGACGGAAGAAATGCTTGAAAGCTATAAGGAGGCCTTTAAGGATAAGATAGAAGCCGTCTCTGTTTCTGAATATTTGGGGGAGGCAAAAAGCACCAATGGCAGAAATAGCGCAAAGGGTTCAATAAACGGCATAAACGCTGGCGGAGAGATGGTTATGGGCTCAGGACTAAATATCCTTGCCGGAAGATTTTTTAATGAGCGTGAGGTAGCCGGAGCAAAAAATGTAGCTGTGGTGTCTGATGCTTTTGTCCGAAAGCTTTTTCCGAGGGAGAATATTTCTGACCTTTTGGGAAGAGAAATAAACCTTGAGTATAATGGTGAAATATATCCCTTAAATATATTGGGAATATATAAGTATGAGGTTACCGGCTTTGCAGCCAATATGGTCGGGGATATGTCAACAAATATTTTTGTGCCCATAACCTGTGCATACAATATAGCTAATTATACGGATCCCGGCTTTTTTTATGCGCAGATAAAAGCTTCAAAAAATGTAAAGGATGTAGAGAGCTTTTCAAAGCTGACAGAAAAATTCTTTAATGAGCGTTATTATATGGGCAGTGATAAGCAGATAACAGCCTATAATATGGACAGCATGATAAGGGAAAGCCAGTCTATGATGTCTGCCATAAAGCTGGCAATAGGAGTGATAGCCGGAATATCTCTTATGGTCGGCGGCATAGGCGTCATGAATATAATGACTGTTTCGGTGACAGAAAGAACAAGAGAAATAGGAACAAGAAAGGCCTTGGGAGCCAAAAATTCTGCCATAAGGATGCAGTTTATTGTGGAGGCGGTTATCATATGCCTCATAGGAGGATTTTTGGGAGTCATAGCAGGAGCTGTCTTTGGCTATTTGGGCTCTATGCTTTTGGGCGAAAGAAGCCTTCCCGATTTTCTTACAGTTATGGTATCGCTTTTGTTCTCAATGGCGATAGGAGTTTTCTTCGGCTACTACCCGGCAAAGAAGGCAGCTATGCTGGAGCCTATTGAAGCCTTGAGATATGAATAGTAAATTTTAAGCCAAAATAGAAGTTGAATTTGCAGGTGGTGAGAAGAATGGACAAAAGCAAGACAGAAATTTTAAGCCTAGAAAGCTATGAGCAGCTTTTTGATTCTGTCTCCTTAAAGCTGTACAGCTATGCTGTTTTTTCTTTAAAGGATGAAGGGCAGGCCGAAGAGCTGGTGAGCCTTGCATATGCAGCCGGCTTCAAAAGCTTTTTGCTTCAAAAAAAGAAAAATTTGGAGTCCGTTCTTTTCATGCTTGTGACAAAGGGCATTATAGATAAAGACAATGATGCAATGGTGCGCTGTGCAATATATCTTTTGTTCAAGCTTAAATGGGAGCTTAAAAGGGTGGCAGATGTATTATCTGTTTCTCCCTTTTTGGTGAAGGAACTTTTAAAAACCGCAGCAAAAGATATTAAGCAGGCAGTTTAGAATGTGTAAAGCTTCATAGCATTACATATTCTAAAAACAGTGTTATTAAGCCATTTTTTTAAGTAAATGCAGCCAAAGAGAAAAAAGATGCTGAAAATGATATGTACCATCTCTACTGTGTATCAGGTAAAGAGGGCACATATCAGAAAAAAGCATCTTTTTTTATTTTAAGTGTCACATTTCATGCTTTTGCTGCGTTATATAACAAAGGGAAAGGTTTGCTTAGAAAAATACGCTTGACAATTTGGTCGGTTAATAGTAGACTTAATTAAGTCTATTTAGTAACGACCAAGGGGGAAAATAAAATGTGTGACATGAAGTTAGGCCGGGTGGAAGCAAAGTTTGCAGATTTGATATGGGATAATGAGCCTTTATCCTCCGGCAATCTTGTGAAGCTATCAAAGGACGCCTTATTGTGGAAAAAGTCCACAACCTATACAATTTTAAAAAAGCTGTGTGACAGGGGAATATTCCAAAATGAGAAAAGCGTGGTTACTTCAATAATTTCCAAGGACGATTTTTATGCCATGCAGAGTGAGCAGTTTGTAAATGAAACTTTTAACGGTTCATTTCCTGCATTTTTGGCAGCCTTCACTAAAGTAAAAAGGCTTACCAAAAAGGAAACAGAGGAAATAAAGGCGCTGATTTCTTCTTTTGAGGAGCAGGAGTGATGGGAAGTATATTTATAAAGCTCCTTAATATGAGCATTTCAGCCGGCTATCTTGTTGCAGCTGTAATAATTCTGAGAATCCTTTTAAAAAAATCCCCAAAGTGGATAAACCTTGTGCTGTGGGGCTTTGTGGGATTGCGATTGACAATCCCTTTTAATTTCAAAAGTGTTTTAAGCCTTATTCCGAGCGCACAAACAGTTGTAAGACCTTCATCGGCTTCAAGGATTGAGATTCATTCAGGCTTCAATGCCTTTGACAGAGGTGCAAATAACTTTATTGCAGAAGCTGTTGCTGTTCCTCAGATAACGCCGAATTCTGAAAATATCCCTGCTGTAATTTCCGATAAGCCCATTGATATTATGGAAATATTAGGCTTTCTGTGGCTCTGCGGCTTTGTTTTTATACTTGCTTTCAGTCTGGTTAGCTTTTTGAGGCTTAAAAAGAATGTGTCTATTTCCATAAAGATAGCAAAGGGAATTTATGTATGCGATTATATAGACATACCGTTTATTTTAGGCATTTTCAATCCTAAAATCTATCTTCCGTCAAGTCTTAATAAGGAAGATGTAAAGTATGTTGTTGCCCATGAAAGAGCGCATCTGAAAAATTTTCACAATATATATAAGCCCATAGGATTTTTACTCTTGGCAGTTTACTGGTTCAACCCGTTTGTGCTGACAGCTTATGTGCTTTTTTCAAAGGATATAGAGCTTGCCTGCGATGAAGATGTTATAAAAAATTACTCAATGCAGGAAAAAAAGGCTTATTCCTATGCGATTTTATCCTGCAGCAGCCCACATAAGATTATTTCTCCCTGTCCCTTGGCTTTTGGTGAGTTGGGAGTTAAGGAGCGAGTTAAAAAGGTGTTAAAGTATAAAAAACCGGGACTTTTGATAGTGGTATTCTCTGTTGTGCTTTGTGTGCTCTCCGCCTGCTTATTTTTAACAGATCCAAAGGAAGATACTGCATCACAAGATGGAGTTAAACCTGTGGAAAAGGAAAATAAGAATGGTG
This sequence comes from Oscillospiraceae bacterium, assembly GCA_020024215.1. Classification (GTDB taxonomy): domain Bacteria; phylum Bacillota; class Clostridia; order Oscillospirales; family Ruminococcaceae; genus Yanshouia. The sequence goes on from JAHHUC010000044.1 coordinate 12,783, forward strand.
CAACAATAAGATATCCCGATTTGGTTTCTGAAAGTGTAAAAACAAGCAAATTTTACGAGGAGGCCTTAAGGGATAAAAATGCCCATATAACTGTTAACGGCAGAGTTGTAAGCTCCCCTGAGGCGGTTATAAGGTTCTTTAATGATGCAGCAGAGGGGAAAAAAGCTGCATATACTGAATATTCCTTCACCGATATTTACAGCAAAAGCCTTTATAAAACGGTATATACATTTGATAAGGAAAGGATAACACAAGAGGTTACAGGCTTAAAAGGGACACAGGAGAATTTGGATAAAGAGGCTTCCTTTGATGAGCTTATATGGGACAGAAGCTATTCCCACGATATAGAATATATGTATATTTCTGATATAGGAAATATACACTGTAAGATTGCAGGTTCTTCGGAGGAATCATATTTGCCTCTTATTGATGAAAGAGATAAATTCAGAAATTATGAAGAGAACAGCAGCGTTATGGAAAAATATGTTTCCCCAATTTCTTCTGTATTGCTTTTTGGTGAAAGCTTTGACAATGCTGAGGAATTTTTCAAAAATTGCAGATATATGCCTGCTGCTGATGAAATGATAAGATATGAGACAGGTGAGAGTGAGGATTACCCAAAACGCTATTCTGATGGAAATATGCCTTTTGAAGATTTTTATGCTCTTATGTCAAAATATTTTGAGATTGATAAGGACAGGCTTTATGGTATAGTAAAGCATAATTTGAATGAAAGGGACGAATTTAATTATTTTGGCGGATACGGCGGGGCATACCCTGACATAGTGGCAGAGGAGGTAGGCACAGATAAAGACGTAAAGACAATTTTTATAAGATATTTTAATATGGACGGAAGCTATTCAGAAAACAAGAGAAGTGAGTTAAAGCTTAAAATTATGCCCGACGGCAGCTTTAAATATCTGTCTTTAAAAGATGCAAAATGTGATAAGATGGAATTTGGCAGCTATATGGATAATACGCTCTCCAAATTTAAAAGCCGAAATATAAAAACCTCAGAGCATGCCATGCTAAAGCCAATGGCACAGCATGATGATGTTTGGTGGTGGAATAACTATGTTTATGATTTAGTCTATGATATGCAGTACACCTATCCTGCAATATCAGAAGCTGAAAATCAGGTGGCAGATGTCTACCGGCTTATGCTTTATGCCGCAAGACATAATGAAGCTGAGCTTTCACAAAGTAAGGGTGAATTGACAGTAAAAAGAGAAAAAGCAGATACTCTGGCTCAGAAGTCTTTGGGAACAAAGGATGCAAGCCATCTTTATTTAGATCATATAACAGATAAAGAGGGAAATATGAGCTACTATGTTTCTGCTGTTTACAGAAAGCAAAACGAGAATGAAGAGGGCTATGCAAAGGATGAAAGCTTCAGCATAACAAATGTACAGTACATAACACCTTTTATATGTGAAATTTCTCTTTCAGACGGCAGAAGCATGATATTTGAACAAAACAGCAATGATGGATATATACTTAAAGGTGTAGAAGCTGTTATGCGTGAGGGAGGCAAAAAATTAGAGCTGCAAGCAGATAAAAAGCCGGAAACAGTCTATGCCGATAATGAAAGGGAAGAGAACCTCATTGATTCCATGCAGTTTGTCGGAGCATGGGAAAATGAAATTGTGACAAATACGACAGATGGCGAAAGATTGGGCTTGCTGGAATTTTTTGTTTTTGATTCTGATAATATGAAGCAGCCCAAAAGAAGCTTTTTAGCAGCTTTGGCATACGGCGAGAATTTTGTAGATGCAGCCATTAACCAAAAGGGAAATCTTATACTTGCAACCGACCATAATTTAAGAGAATATGACCTTAACGGAAAGCTTTTGGGAAGCCATGATTTGCCAAAGGAATATTTGGATTTGACAGCTAAAAATATAAATCTCTGGGGCAGCAGTTATATTTTTGACGATAACTGCAATTATATAGCTTTTGTTTATCCGGAAGGATTGTTTGCCTCCAACTTAAAAACAGGAAAAACTGTAAAGGTATGTGATGTAAAAAACAATAAAATGCTGCTGGAGGGCGGATATCCCATGGAAATAAAGGATGGTGTGCTTGTTTTTGCAGATAAGAGAAGCATTGCGCCCTGTCTTTCAAATGCAAAATATTATGATATAAAGTCGGAAACGGAAGTGCCGTCCCCATATAATATACCTGCATCACAGGATGAGGGAATACAGTTCAAATATGTTATAGATGATAAATATGCCATAGGAGAAGCTCATGGAATGTTGGAAAGCCAAAGCGATATGGAAATCTATAATATTGAGACAAAGGAAACTATAAGGATAAAGGATAAAAATGCATCGGTGATCGTTGACGGAAATGATGTGTATCTTTGGTGCAGAAAATCTCAAAGAGAAGGAGGCATCTCCTATCTTGTAAAGGCAGATCTTAAAACAGGAGAGCTTTCAAAGCCCATATTTACATCAAATTCGGATTCATATGTAGATGTTGCCAACAAAACAGTTTTCATAAGAACAACTGCAAACATCAACCAATCAAGCGCTATGGCAGCATTGCGTCTCTAGAAAAGTAAACTAAAGGAAGTGAGAACAAGGTGAGCAGCACTTGCATTATAAAAGAACAGCCGGATTTAAAGAGCTTTGAAAAGCTTTTTGACAGCATTTCCTTAAGGCTTTATGAATATGCCCGCCTTGTTCTTATGGATGATGAAAGGGCAGAAAGGGCTGTCAGCAGCATATATCCTTCTGCTTTTAAAATTGCTGTTTCTGAAGGTGCTGATGAGGAGCTTTTTCTAAAGCTTCTCACAGCAGAGCTTTTAAAGGAGGGCAGGGGAATTTTATACAGCTGCAATTTATCCGCCTTGGAAGTGTGCTTTGCTTGCCTTATATTTAAGCTTAAACTTAAATATAAGTCGGTGGGCAGAATACTTTCTTTAAGCTGTGCCGAAATGGAAATTTTGAAAAAATCCATAAGAGAAAAGATAAGCTTGTTATCAGGCGGCAAATAGTCTTAAAAGTAAAAAGACGATGTGTCAAGATAGTTTTTCTGCATGTTCAGAAAGTGTGTGACAATTAAAGACACAGGCCTTCGGAAAATTTTTAATAGGGGGATTTAATATGTACACACTTGTTGAAAAATGGCTGGATAATATTTTAAGCAGAAAATTTTGGCAGAGGTTGTCGCTCTTCATTTTAATTTATATGAGGACGGCGACAATTATTGGTCAATAGAACCGGTTGGAACAGAAAGCTTTGATTTGAAAAATGAAGATTGGTGCTGTGATGAGATTTTTGATTTTGGAACAAGGGAAGCACCCCTCATTTGGAAAGAAGAAAAAGCATGGAATGAAATCCTTGATGAAATGGTCAAAATTTTAAAAAAATATTTAGAGCAGGGAAAGCATGCCAATATTTTAAAGAAATATCAGGGTGTGGGTATTGGATTTGTCGATGGCGATGTAAAAATGCTGTTTATTAAATAGAAGTATTTTCAATTTGTTTTTCTTATATAATGCTCTATTGGATTCTGTGGTGAAGTCATTTGATTTTAGCTTTGAAAATTACCCGGAAAAAGAGAGATATTTAAAATCATAGCTTTAATCCTCAGCAGTATTGTTTTTATAATAGCTGCTGAGGATTTATTTTTACACAAAATATAAAAGTAAAATCCGTTTCATTTAAGATAGCTTTTAGGTAAATTATGCGATATGTGTGTTGTGTTAAGTTAAGCGGCTCTTTTGTAATTTTAAAATGTATCCGGATTTTGCAGAATCAAGGAAGCAGGAAAAGAAATATCTGCTTGACATATATAGATAGTCTATATATAATGAGTATATAGATAATCTATATATAAAGGAGGCATATATATGGCTATTGATAAAAGTCTTGTATCAGGGAGCACCACCACGCTTATTTTGAAGCTTCTTTCTGAAAAAGATATGTATGGTTATGAGATGATTGAAACACTTTCTAAAAAATCGGAAAATACATTTGATTTGAAGGCAGGGACACTTTATCCGATTTTGCACAATCTGGAAAAATCACGGCTTTTGGAAGCCTATGAAAAAAAAGCCGACAATGACAGAACAAGAAAATATTATCACATCACAGAAAAGGGGAGAAAGCTTCTCTCGGAAAAAGAAAAGGAATGGTATATCTATTCAAATGCTGTGAATAAGGTTTTGAAGGGTGGTTTGAGCTATGCAGTCATCAGAGCGTATTAAACAGTATTGTGATGAGGTAAAGGAACAGATAAGATGGAAAAAAGCAAGGGAAGCGGCCGTTTCCGAAATAGAAGATCATATTTTAGATCAAAGAGATGCATACATAAATGAGGGCTGCGATGAGGATTGTGCCACAAAAAAAGCAATACTTCAGATGGGGGATGCAGAAATTGTGGGAGCACAGCTGGATAAATGCTATAAGCCCAGACCTCAATGGCTGATGCTGTCAGCAACTGCAATTTTGTTCGCAATAGGCATGCTTGTAAATTTTTATATAGACTCTCTGCCTGAAAGTCTGAATAGATTTGATCCCTTAGGCTATATTCCGGCTTTTGCGGCTTTGGTAATATGTTATTTTTTAGATTTTTCTATTTTGGGCAAAAATCCAAGAGCTGTTTATTTTCAAGTTCTGTCAATTTCGTGGGTTATCTGGCTATATGCCTATTTTTCCAAAAGCAGTATAAACGGCAGACTTTATTGGTTTGCAGGCGGTTTTTCCGTTTCTTTAAGCTATATGGCGCTTATTTTTCCGCTGGCGTATGCTTTGTTTGTTTACAGTATGAAGGGCAGAAAATTAAAAGGCATAGTCTGCTGCAACATAGCATATACAGCTTTGGCAGTTGTTTTAATGCTGATCCCATCCATGTGCGGCCTTATTGTTTTTACAATTTCAGCATTCACACTGCTTTGCTTTGCTGTATGCAGAAATTGGTTTGAAGCAGACAAAAGGACTGCTCTGGCAGCTATATTGATTCCATTCTTAACTGTTTTATTATTTGCCGTATATTTCATTTTTTTCTCTCACAACGAAAGACTGTCTGTATTTTTTGCACCCGAAAAATATATTGGAGAAGCCGGCTATCAGTATGCTTATCTAAGGGGGATAATAGGCAATGCAAAGCTGATAGGGCAGGGGGCAGTGTCGCCGGCTTTTAAAGAAGCCGTATATTTAGAAAATAAGTTCCTCCTAAGCTTTATAGCTCACAGGTTTGGAGTTGCTGCATTATTGGCTGTTATAATATTGGGAATTGCCATATTTGCAGCATCAATTTATAAATCGCTGAAGGAAAAAAGTGCTTTGGGCTCATTGGTAAGCCTTTCAATTATTTTAACCATAGCTTCTGAAATGCTTTTATCAGTTTTTGAAGCCTTAGGGTATGGCCTTATTTCTTCCTTTGAGTTTCCTTTTATATCTTATGGCAGGCTGTCACTCATCATAAATTCCGCACTTATGGGATTTATGCTTTCAATTTTCAGAACAGGCGAATTTTTTAATGATGGCTTGAGCATAAAGGAAAAAAACAGCTTTATTTCGTTTAAAGACGGAAGATTTATTCTGGATATCAATTTTAAAAAATCAGGTCAGAGGGCATAGGAAAAGCAAACGGCAGCTTTTCCTTTAAATGTATTTATAAGGGCAGCTTTACAGGTTCATTCTTGAAGCTGCCTTTTTTATATATTTTATAATTATAATAAATTTAAAGC
>JAHHUC010000045.1 GCA_020024215.1 Oscillospiraceae bacterium
TAAAATAGCGGTGTTTCAGAGTGGGGATTATCGTGATGTGTGCGATTGAAAAGTTCATAATCAGGTGGTATAATAGAAAAAAACTTGACATTAAATAAAATTATAGAAGATTGGGGAGCAATGAAAATGATAGAACAGGAATTTACTCTAAAAGCAACAGAAATTATAAAGCAAATGGTAAATGCCATTGCAGATAAAAAGTATGAAAAGTTGGCTTCGTTCATGCGCATGGATCCATCGTGGCTCACAGAAGGGCGAACAATGACAGAAGCTTTTGAGGAATTCGGAAAAATAATTGATTCTCAATTAGAGGGATGGGAAGAATATGAAGGACGAAAGTTTGTGATAGACCACTTTGATGAGTCTTGCATAGAAGATCTTGATTTCAGCTACTTGGAAAGGCAAAATTTTACAATGGCAACATATCAGCCTACAAATGAAGGAGAAAATATAGATTTTTGGTTTGAAATTGCCTTCACAATAGAGAACAATGAGGAATTAATCGCAGAGTTGAATATAAACTTTTAATTCGATCCATTCCTAGCGGTCATGCACCCAGCATGACCGCTTTTCCATGCTCTTTTATGCAGTATTGCCTTCTTTTGGAAATGCATTGCCCTCCGCTTTTAGCAGCTTCATCATCTTATCAGCTGCGGTGGCGGTGCTGTTCTCCTGCAAAAATATTGAACTGCCTGCTGTTATCATATACTGCGCCTTGGAATTGGCAGAATTATTTTAAAATGGCTAAATCACCCATCAGAAGGCATTTTATGTTAAAATCATTTTTTGAAATAGGCATGACAACTCTATTTATATCCTGCATAATACAGCTATCTGTTTGGTTAATTCTATATTTTTAATCTGCTGATAAATTAAAATCCGACAATCGCTCCAACAGATTTTGTTGCCGCATTTAAATCTGCATAAAAATCCTTAAACAGCAGCTTTTGCCGGATTGTATGTGCACAAACTTAAAGGAAGTACGATTTTTACTCGTACTTCCTTTTCTTATTTCTTCACAAACTCCGACTTAGGCTGCAGGCATATGGGACAGACCCAGCTTTCGGACAATTCCTCAAAGGGAACGTCACCGTCATACACATAGCCGCAAACAGGACATACCCACCTGCCGTCCTCTCTCCTTATCAAAATCTCCTCCTGCTTTGCTTTTTCAGGGATATATGTGGGGGCATTTTTAGGAGCTGTTCCCTTTACAACCTTATGATAATAGGCATATGTCATAGGCTCATTGGAATCAAGTATATCCCCATCCTCCACCTGACATAAAAATACTGTGTGGGTGGCAGTTTCCATATTATCTATAACCCTGCATATAAGATAAGCACAGGCCTCTTTTAAAACCGGAAGTCCGTTTTTTTCCTCAAATTCAACTTTTTCAAACTTATTCACATCTCTGCCGCTTTTAAAGCCGAAGGTTCCTATAATTGCAGGATCTGTTTTTTCAGAAAGGATATTTAGCGCAAAGACCTTATGCTTTGAAACACATCTGTTGGTGTAGTTGTCATGATTTATGCTGACAGCTATTGTTGCAGGGGATGAGGTTATCTGCATGGCACTGTTGGCAACACATCCTGTAAAACGGTTTTCGTCCAATGTGGAAACTACATAAACTCCATAGGAAAGCTTGTGAAATGTCAAATTGTTCATATTTCCCTCTTTTCCGCAGCTTTCAACTGCCTTAAAATTATTATATAAATTATATAATATTATCCTATGTTTGGCAATAAATTTAAACATCATCTGCCGGCATAAGCTTCCGGCGGAAATTTTTATATTCTTATGCCAAAATATCAGAAGCACTCTTAAATGTCAAAGCGCTTTGCTGGAGTATTCTATGCTTTTAATTGGCAAAAGGCCCAGACGGGCGCCTGCAAGAAGAATAAAATGATGACACCTTACATTCTCATTAAAAGATATTGGCAGAATGTAATTTTACCTAAACAGCGTGACCTTTAATTTTCTCATTAAATCAAAGGAATTGACAGAGGAAGCTTTCTTATATAAAGACCGCAGAAGCACTGAAATTCAACTGCTCTGCGGTCTTTGCTTTAAGAAAATTTATAATTACAGCGGCGGATCAAAAATTCCCAAATTGGGCGGATTGAATGTGAAAATCCAAAATGCCAGCATCAAAGCTGCAATTACTGCAAAAGAAAGCAGCTCAGAGCCTTCTGAACAGTTATAGGGCCTGCTTTTAAAGCCTTTATAGGAATAGGCATATGCTGAGAGAACACCCAAAATAAAAACTGCTATATCCAAGGGCAGATAATTGCTTCCTAAAATTCCTGTATAGGTGTAAAATGAAGCCGTTATCACAAACATTCCCATAAGGACAGACTTTAATTTAATTGTGAAAAAGCATTTTTCATGCTTTCCATATATTGCATACTCAAATATGGAAAAAAGCAGAAAGGGAAAAAATATAAGCTTTAAATGCTCCCATGTGCTTTCATTTACAGCGCTGAAAACTGCCGCTATACTGCTGAAATCAGACCATTCCCATGTAAAATGAAGAAGTGTTCCCAATATAAGAGCAAATGCAGCACCAATCACATGAATTGATTTTAAAGAAAGCATATAATCCCCCTTTTTATGGTTATATGCTTTTATTTTATTCAGCTTAGAGAGAATTATAACCCAAAAAGCAAATAACAAACAGTAAAATTTATTATTAAATTTACTTTTTGTTATTTAACATTCTGCAAAAATACTCGTCCACATCACTGAAATTCATGCCGTCAACAGTTTCCCTTCTGCAATCCTCAAGAAGCAGCTGTGCCTTTTGCTCAAGGCACAGCTTGAAGGCGCAATAGCACTTTAGCATGAGATAATACTTTTTCCAAAGCAAAGGAACAGCAGTCAACATTCTTGTTATTTCATCAAAGGAGCTGTCAGCTATTTTTTCAAAGTTACCCCACTTTTCAAACCACATTTCAAAGTCATCAACAGAATTGCAGACATTAGAAATCATATTTTCATCATCTATTGAAACAAATCCATTTTTAAAACTGTTTAATCCAGGATTATCAACAGCATATTCTGCTCTCTCTCTTATGATACACTCATATTCCTTTGGATGCTCAAATAAACGAATTTCTTTTTTTCTATCCTTGGAAAATCTACGGGGTGAAGGCACAAATTTATAAAATAATAATCTCCGTAAGCTCCTCTTTGAAAATCAACCAATCTGTAAAATCCGTTTTTTATTTTCCGGAAGGATTTTCCTTTTTTCTTATATCCTTTTTGTGAAAGAACAATGCCAACCTTATCCAATAACTGTTTCATTATCCAAAACCACCTTTATAGTTTAAAAAAGTCCCAAAAAGCGGGACTTTTTTTACTTAAATTCTATTGTGGAACTTCAACTGTGGATTTATCAACATCTGCCATAAGCTCACAGACTACATCAAAAGTCTTGCCTATGCCGCCTCTTTCGGGCCTAAAGAGTGAAAGCTTAACCTTTTCTCCTGCTTTCTTTCCATCTAAAGCAGCGGAAATATCATCAAAATCTTCTACTCGCTGTTCATTGATATGTGTGATTATATCTCCCTGTGAAGCCTTTGTATTTGCCAGATCAGAATTTACATCTATGGTATGGATCTGTATTCCTGTGGGATAGCCATATATATTGCCTATTACCTCAGGAATGATTTTGCCTGTGATGCCGATTTTTGTTCTGCCGGTTACATATCCGAAATTTCTCAAATCATTGATGATAGGCTCTGCTTCCTTTATGGGAATTGAGAAGCCTATTCCCTCATAATCAACCCCTGCGATCTTGGCGGAATTTATTCCCACCACCTGTCCGAAGGAATTTACCAATGCACCGCCTGAATTTCCGGGATTTATAGCTGCATCAACCTGAATATAGCTTACGGAATTGCCGCCGTCCTTTATGGTTCTGTTAAGTCCTGAAACAATTCCCTGTGTAACAGAGCCAAAGAGTGTGTTTCCGCCGGGATTTCCGATAGCCACTATCTGCTCGCCCACCTCAAGCTCGTCCGAATTTCCAAAATCTGCAACAGGGAGGTTTTCGCCGTCCACCTTTATCACTGCAAGGTCGGACTTTACATCTATTCCGATTATCTTGGCAGCATATGTGTCCCCGTTGTTAAGCTCCACATTGAGGGCTATTGCACCATTTACCACATGGGCGTTGGTGACGATATAGCCGTCGGGAGAAAAGATGATGCCTGAGCCTGTGCCGGTTGCATCAAAGCTTCTTGCATCTGCATACATTGTTATTCCCACAACGCTGGGGGAAACCTTCTTTGCAATCTCGACTGTTGAAAGGCCGCTGTCGGTGTAAATGGGAACTCCTGAAAGCTCCTTAGGCTTATCCTTCAGCTCTATCGCAGTCTCTGAGACAGAGGAATTTTCCTGTTTTGCCGAACTATCGTTTTTATCCTTTACATTGTCATAAATAGCATAAATTCCATAGCCTGAAAGAGCAACAACGCCTACTAAAAGCACACATGCCAAAATGCTGCAAAACACTAAAACACCGGTATTTTTTTTCTTTTTAGGCGGAACACTGCTGCTTTTCTGATACTCGCCGTAATTCCAGTTGTATCTATTTTCCCGGCTGTCATTTTCAGACTGTTCGCTGTTTTGGTATTTTGAATTCACACCGTTTGCGCCTAAATCGGAAGCAGTGTAGTGATAAGAGCCTTCATTGTAAGCATTGCTTCCGTAGTTGTCAGAATTTTGGCCATTACATCCTCCGGCATCTGAATTGGTGTATCCGTTATTGTCCATCGAAATTTCCTCCTCGAATATTCGCTTTTATCTTTATTTATCATAATTGCATTGTAAAGGGAATTTATGAACACAATTTTTAGAATATTCCCTGCTTATGTAAAGAATTTATAACTCTTTTTTGTTCTTCCTGAACAGGCCTGAACCGGATTTCTGATCAGCTATGGGCAAGGTGAAGCTGAATTCTGCATATTCTCCCAAATTGCTTGAAACAGAGATTGTTCCGCCATGAAGGTTTACAAGCGATTTTACTATGTTAAGGCCAAGTCCCACGCCCTTTTTGTTTATGCTCCTTGAGCGGTCGCTTTTATAAAACCTGTCAAAAAGCTTTGGTATTTCCTCTTTTTCAATTCCTGCGCCGGTGTTTCTCACAGATATTCTGAGCATCCTGCCCTCCTCTGTGTAGCCTATGCTTATCTTTCCGTTTTGAGGCGTGAATTTGACGGCGTTTTCAATCAGGTTGTACATTATCTGTGCAACCATGTCAGGATCGGCTGAGGCATAATTTTTTCCGCTGTCCAGACCTTCTATTTCAATGCTCTTTTCATCAATTCTCTGCTCAAAGCCGAGAATTGTTCTGAACATTATCTCATTTACATCCACAGTAGAGGGATTGAGCTTCATTTCCCCTGCCTCTATCTTAGAGATATTCAGCATGGAGATGACCATTCTTGAAAGCCTTTTCACCTCATCGGAAACTATTGTGAGATATTTTGGAAAATCCTTGTTTTCAATGGTTCCGTCCAGCATGCCGTCAATAAACCCGCCGATGGATGTCATGGGAGTTCTCAGCTCATGGGAAACATTGGCAACAAAGGTTCTGCTCATAGCCTCCTGCGAGGCAAGTGCGCCTGCCATATTGTTGAAGGCTTTAGCAAGCTGTGAAACCTCGTCCTCTCCCTTTATGGGAACCCTGACAGAAAAATCTCCCCTTGCAAAGCTGTTGGTCGCCTTGAGCATAGCCCTCAAAGGATTTACCAGTGAATCCGTTGTAAAATATATGGCTATGAAGGCTATAAAAATTATGATTATAGCTCCCATTATGAACATTTTTGCCAGCTCGCGCAAAAGCCCTGTGAGGGCGGATGCGGAGGAGGCTGCAAATACTGCACCTATTATCTTTCCGTTGGCAATAACCGGAATTCCCACCACATAGCATGTTTCGCCCAAAACGCTGCCCAGCTTGCCGACTGCAGAATAGCTGCCCTCAGTGAGAGCAGCAACAACATCCGCAGGCACCTTCGCCTGTTCATTTATAGAAATTCTATGCTCTGTGTTTATTATTATTCTGCCGTTCAAATCTGAGAGCATGATATCTGCCTCTGTGGCATGTGAAAGGATATCGAGATTTGATTTTATCACTGTGGCATCTATAAACTTTTCCTTGTTGGAAAAATAATTCTGTGATATAAGCGCAGATGCCTGCTGAGCTCTTTTTTCCAAAACCTCAACCCTGTCCTCCTTGAAATAGTTGGAGCACATGGCATAAAAAACAAATCCGAAAATTGTTACGCTGACCATCAGAATTGTTGTAAACAGAGTAAAATATCTGGCAAACAGACTCTTTTGCAAATATAATACCCCCTGTTTATGCCTTTACCTCAAATTTATAGCCTACGCCCCAAACCGTTTTCAGGCTCCACTTGTCAGAAACACCCTCCAGCTTTTCCCTCAGTCTTTTTATGTGGACATCCACTGTTCTGGAATCGCCGTAATATTCAAAGCCCCAAACCTCGTCAAGCAGCTGATCTCTGGTATACACCCTGTTGGGATTAGATGCCAGATGGAAAAGAAGCTCCAGCTCCTTAGGAGGTGTGTCTACAACCTTTCCGTCAACCTTCAGCTCATATTTTGTCATATTCACAACAAGCTTGTCAAAGGAGACTTCCCTGACAGAGCTTTCAGGCTGTGCGCTGTTCACAGTTCTTCTTAAAACCGCCTTTATTCTGGCTATTATCTCCTTTGTGTCAAAGGGCTTTACAACATAGTCATCGGCGCCCAGCTCAAGCCCAAGCACCTTATCAAAGGTTTCACCCTTTGCCGTGAGCATGATGATGGGCACATTGGAATTTTTCCTAAGCTCCCTGCACACCTGCCAGCCGTCAAGACCGGGCATCATGACATCAAGAAGGATGAGGTCGGGATTTTCTGTTGAAAATTTTGCAATGGCCTCATTTCCGTTGTTTGCAAGCACAACTGTATATTGCTCCTTTTCCAGATACAGTCTCAGAAGCTCACATATATTGATATCATCATCTACTACCATTATTTTTTCCATCGACATTTTACATTCCTCCTAAGAAAAAGCTTTTATTCAAAACAAAAACTGCCAAATTAAATCATTTGGCTTTATTATACATTACAAATTATTTGCAAGGGTTAAATTTTTTTAAACATTGACAGCTTTTTGTATAAAGAAACATTATGTCAGGTTTTCTTCCTCACCTATGAGAAGCCTTGCAAAGCCCTTTATCCCGCCTGAAAAGCTGACAGCCGATATAAATGATGTGAGGGGAATTGTAAGCAGCAGAGCAAATGAGCCGATTATTGCGTTGAGTATTTCCACCACAATTATCTCTCTGTTGAAAAGTGCCAGCATGGAATCGCTGTAAGCAAAAAGAAGCACTGTCAGAGCCATAGAGCTTCCTATATACGCAAGCACCAAAGTGTTTGCCATAGTTCCCATAATATCTCTTCCTATTTCCATTCCGGAGGACATAAGTGATTTTACAGATTTATCCTCGGCTTTTAGTGAAAGCTCGTAAAGGGCTGAGGAGATGGATATGGAAACATCCATGATAGCGCCCACAGCTCCTATGAGAATGGATGCAAAAATTATTGCTTTAAGGTCTATCTCTTTTCCCTCAATAAGATATTTCAGATATACAGATTCCTCATTCAAAATTCCCGTCAGCTTTAAAAAGGCATCGCTTGCAAGTGTAAGCACTCCCACAGTTACAGAGCCTGCCATACAGCCTAATGTAGCTGTCACACACTTCTTAGTATTGTTTGAAATAAGAGTTTCAGTCATGAGTATTATATAAAGACATACCAAAATTGACCAAAGATATATGTTTTTTCCTGAAAGAATGGAGGGAATCAGCACCTGAAATATGCAAAGACAGGTGAGAATCAGTGATACTATGGTAGTTATTCCCTTAAATCTTCCGAACAAAATTACACAAACTGTAAAAGTGACAAAAAGTGCTGTTAAAAAATCCGTCCTTATATATTCGGACATAAGCCATGTGTGATTTCCCTGCTCATCCATAAAAAAGCTTAGGAGTATTTTATCCCCCTTTTTTATTTCTCTCATGCTGTAAGGCCCATCCTGGTCCACATTCTGGATTCCCACAACAGTTTTTCCCCTGTTGCTGCCGCTTAAAATCTCGGCTTGGAATTCTATGGTGATGCCCTGATGAAAGGGTGTAAATCCGTCTGACAGGCTGGCTTCATACCTGTGGGTTATATTCTTTACCTTTGCTTTTACAACTATGTCGCTGCTTCTGCCTAAAATAGAAGGCATATTCTGTCCGGAAAAATAGGCCAGAACTCCCAACAAAACTATCCATACTGACAGATATGCAGCAAATTTTTTCTTGCTCATTGTTTTTTCCTCTTAGCTAACTTGATTTTTTGAAAATTTCACCGGTTATTATATCATAAAACCGGAATCGGAATAAATAAAAAATTTTTTGTAAAAATATTGTTTTGAAATTTTGGGCTGTATGACTTGCAAAAAGTCTGAAAATATTATATCATGATGTGCGATATTATTTGCCAGAAAGGAAAGTGCTTATGGTTCTCAGCTTAAATCTCTACCAGACGGTAGCCGTTGCCGTAGTCGTTTTTTACATCGGCAATTCTTTGAAAAAAAGGATAAATTTTTTCCAGAAATACTGCATACCTGCCCCTGTAATCGGAGGATTGATCTTTGCCCTGCTGGCTTTGATTTTAAATGTTACAGGTGTTATGACCATCTCAACAGATGACACCATGCGCAATGTATTCCAGACGCTTTTCTTCACAAGCATAGGCTACACAGCCAGCTTCAAGCTTTTGAAAAAGGGCGGAATTCAGGTGCTGGTTTTTGTCTTTATATCAATACTTATGGTCATAGGCCAGAATCTTTTGGGCGTTGCTATGGCATCCTTATTCGGACTTGATCCCACAATCGGGCTTTGCACAGGCTCTATATCAATGGTGGGCGGCCACGGCACATCTGCCACCTTCGGTCCCCTTTTGGAAAATCAATACGGCGTTCAAAGCGCATATACAATAGCCATTGCCGCAGCCACCTTCGGCCTTGTCATGGGCGGACTTATAGGAGGGCCTATCGCAAAGGCGCACATCAATAAGAGAAAGCTTTCAGGCAATTCGGACTTGACAAGTGACATAGTGGACGATTTTTCAGAGGAAAAAATTGTGAAGCAGCTGGATACAGATGAATTTTTAAAGGCCTTTTCCATGCTTTTTTTAGCTGCCGGAATAGGAACTATAATATCATCTCTCATTGAAAAGACCGGTCTTACCTTCCCAAGCTATATAGGCGCTATGCTGTCTGCTGTTGTTATGAGAAACTTTTCAGATGTAACAAAGAAATTCAGCGTAATGGAAAACATTGTGTCCCTTTTGGGCAGCGTCTCTCTCACGCTTTTCCTTTCGATGGCGCTGATGAGCTTAAAGCTTTGGGAATTGGCATCCTTGGCTGTTCCGATGGTTATTATGCTTTTGGTGCAGACGGCTTTTATGGCTTTATTTGCCTATTTTGTGACCTTCAATATTATGGGAAGAGATTATGAGGCTGCTGTAATGAGCTCCGCCTGCTGCGGATTTGGCATGGGAGCAACACCTAATGCCATAGCAAATATGCAGGCTATAACCGGAATTTACGGCCCTGCGCCCAAGGCATTTTTCATAGTGCCTCTGGTCGGAAGTCTCTTCATAGACCTGCTTAATGGCTTTATAGTGACATTCTTTATAAATGTGCTGAAATAATTTTCTTTTGAAATGTTTGCAGGCAGCAGCTTATTTTTTAGCTGCTGCCCTTTCTGTTTTTAAAAATCATCTGAAAGCAGTTTTTTATATGACATATCCATGCCCAATGCACCTAAAGGCGCTGTCACAATTATTGCAAGAACAGCAACCGAGAGTATGAGCTTTCCGCAGGGAAGCTCTGCTGACAGCGGCACCGAGCCTATGGCGGCCTGAACTGTTGCCTTTGGAATGTATGAAATGATTGCAAAAAGCTTTTCTTTAAAGTTAAATTTGGTTTTCAAAAGGCATATATAAACACCCAGCGACCTTAAAATCAACGCCGCAGCTATCATCAAAAGCGCAGGAAATCCTGCACTCAGGGTATATCTTATATCAACTGCTGCACCTACAAGAACAAAAAGTATCACCTCCGATGCAAGCCAGAGCTTCCCGAATTTTTCCGAAAGACGCTTTGTGACCATGACATTTCCCTTTGCGCTTATAGCTGCTGCCATAGAAACAACCGCCAAAAATCCGGATAAGGGCACAATTCCTTCCAGAAAATCCTCCAAAGCCATCATAAGGAAGGAAAATCCCAAAATTATTATAACCTTGAGGCTGTTTCTTATATATTTCTTTCTTCTGAATTCCCTTTCAAAAAATGCGGTTAAAAGCCAGCCTGTAAAACAGCCTGCCGCTATGCCCAAAATTATTGCAAGGGGAATGTCGAGAAATTTCAAAGCGCTGGTCCTTTCCCCCTTTGCCATGCCTAACAAAGTGGTGAACAGCACTATTACAAAAATATCATCGCAGGAAGCACCTGCCATTATCATCTGGGGTATTCCCTTATTTGTTCCGATTTTTTCATCCATAAGCTTCACCATTCTGGGAATTACCACCGCCGGTGAAACTGCGCTCAGCACAGCTCCCAGCAGGGCAGCTTCCGCAATGCTTATATGAAAAATTGCTCCGGCGAGCAGGACATATGCAGAAATTTCAAAAGCAGCAGGCAAAAAGGACATCAATAAAGCAGGCCTGCCCACCTTTTTAATATCAGAGAATTTAAGCGAAAGCCCTGCCTTCAGAAGTATTATTATGAGCGCCAGCTCCCTTAAATCGGAGGATATCATAAGAAGAGAAGAATCCAAAAGGTCAAGGCAAAAGGGGCCTAAAATAATTCCTGTTGACAACATTCCTATTATGCCGGGCAGTTTTATGCTCTTGCACAGGGATGAAAGTGCAAGACCTGATAAAAAGACCAAAGCCAGTGAAGTTAGCATATTTTTTTACCTCCAATACAAAAAAAGGCTGATAACCCCTGCAAAACAAATTTGCAGAAGTCATCAGCCATATAAAGCGGTTCAGGTTTCCCTCGGGAGAACTTCATTCCCAACAGGTATAAATTCTAAACCCAAACAAAAGATTTGTCAATAAGATATTTTAATAAACCGTTCCATTGCAGAAGTACAATATGCAATAATCCTGCTGCCTGTTATTGACAATATCAAAGCCGACTGTTAAACTGATAACAAAGTCAATCTGAATTGACCCTTTTTTAAAAGCCTGTTTAAATGAAGTCAGGCTTTTCCTAAAAAGACTTTCAAGCAGACTGTGTCATTTATTTTTTGCAAAATGAAATATTGCAATATCCATTCTGTCATGTAAGCTTGTAATTGAGCAGGCGTTTGTGCAAACTATCGTAAATAGTTGACTATAACATCATATGTACTTATTTGGCTCTGCGGTAGAATAGACACTCTTTGGGACAATTTGACCAAAGCCCTGCTCAATGATAACTGCTTGTTTCTGCCGCACCGACCAAAATTTTGGGAGGAGTATCATGAGAAGCAGACAAATAGAAATCCTGCTGTATCTTCTTGATGTAAAAAAAGCGACCTATCGCGATTTGGAGGAACGCTTTGAAATCAGCAGGCAAACCGCCATCAGGGATATCAATGTCCTTTCCTCTATGGGGGTTCCGGTTTATACCAAAGCAGGCAGGGATGGCGGAATTTTCATTCCTTCGGAATACAAGCTGAATCAGACCTTTTTCACACCGGAGGAAATTGCCAGCCTGGTCTTTGCACTGCATCTCTCCGGCTCCATACATGTAGAAAAATTGGAAAATTCCATACTTCACAAGCTTGAAACGCTTATCCCCAATCTGGTATTTCTCAAAAAGCGCAATTATCAAGAGCGGGTAAAGGTGGATTTGCTTGCTCAGCCCATACACACCAATCCCGATATATGGCATGTGATTGACGAGAGTCTGGATAAGAAAAAATGGATTCTCATCACCATAAAAAACACAGAATATCTGGTTTACCCTCTTAATTACCTCATAACCCATGACGGACTGTTCCTGCAGTGTACAACAGGCTGTATGAACTATACTTTTTCTGTCAAGGATATGCAGAGCTGCCTTCTGTCAGAGCCGCCAAATGCAGAAAAGCCCTCAGAGGCTGCCGAGCCCCCCTGCCCCTCTGTGTGTCTTCGTCCTTAGCCTTATATTTGATGCCGTTTTCTATGCTTGCAAGAATGGAAAACGGCATTTTCATTATCCTTGATATCATCAGCTCTCTTTGTATAAAAATGCAAAGCAGAGCTGATTTTATTATATAAATCCCTGATTTTTCACAGAAGCTATGAAATAATATTAAAAAAATATGACGAAAAAAGAAAAAAATTCTGAAAAGGTAACACAGGATGTGACCTTTACTGTATTATACTTTAAACCATCATACCATTGCAGCTGCTTTGGGAGACAATAATTTTTAGGAGTGAAATTTATGTCCAATCAAGTTCAAAAAGCTACTTCTGACGACGGCTTCCAAAGGACTTTAGGAAGAAAAGACCTTCTTGGCATTGCCATCGGCGGCATCATAGGTGCAGGTGTCATGACATTGACCGGCATTGGAATTGGCAGAACCGGGCGCTCTGTGTTTATCTCTTATCTGCTTGCCACCTTCTTTGCACTTTTCTTTGCAGTGCCCTCCATCATTTCCTCAAGCGTTGCCCGGTTTAAAGGCGGCAGCTACACACTGTGGTCTATTCTGGTAGGTCCGCGCTGGAACGGCGCATGGGTTATCGCATTTATTCTCGGAGAGATGGGAGTCTCCATGTATGCCATGAGCTTTGCAGAATATTTTCAGGTGCTTGCGCCAAATATCCCTAAGCAGGTGATTGCTATTGTTATTGCCACGCTCTTTTTTGGATTAAACTACTTTGGCATCAATATCTTCTCAAAGATAGAAAACATTCTGACAGTAACTCTTCTTTTAGGAATTGTTCTATACATTGTATGCGGTCTGCCCCATGTCAAGTGGGATACCTATTTCACCAATCCCGGCTTTACCACCAACGGAATTTCCGGAATATTTGCAGGTGCAGCCTTCCTTAACTATGCTGTCATCGGTGCAACCTGGTGTATGGACTTTTCTGCTGAGGCAAAAAATGCCAAGAAGGATATCCCCTTTGCCATAATTGTCTCCACCGTTATTGTTGCCGTGATGTTCTCGCTGCTATCCATCGTCACCTCCGGCGTCCTGCCTTTGGAAAAGGTTATAAACAAGCCCCTGACTGTTGTCGGTGAGGTCATCTTCAACAAGCCCTTGTTCTATATCTTTCTGATTGCCGGTGCGTTAGGCGCCACCGCCACTACACTCAATGTGTGTGTTGCAGCGCTCTGCCGCCCTCTGGTGTGGGCCTCTCGTGACGGCTGGTTCCCTGCAAAAATGGGCGAGCTTCACCCTAAATATCACACGCCCCATCGCTGGCTTATGGTGTGGTATGTCATCTGCATACTGCCCATCGCATTGAATTTCAGCGTATCTCAGGTTGCAGACCTTGTCATGTTCATCATGTACACCCGCTCCATAATCTATGCCTTTTCCTTCCTGCGCCTGCCCAAGCTGTTCCCTGAACAGTGGAAAAAATCCATCTTCTATATGCCCGGCTGGGCCTACACACTTCTTATTTTGTCGACCGCCGGGGTTGCCACCTATCAGGTGATTGCCAACCTTATAAACGCCGACATAAAGATGATTATCATCAACCTTGCAGTTATGGCCTTAGCACTTATCTACTCTGAAATCAGATGGAGAAGCGGCAAGGTGCATATGGAGCCTGCCTGGGAGGAAAATTAAAATCCTTAAGCCCGACTTAAAATTTTCATATTCCTGTTACAGATCTAAGCTGCTCACCCTCAACCCCAAATGGGGCAGAAATTATCAAAGACAGAGACTTGCAAATGCAGGAGCTTCTAATATCAATTCAATTTAAGAAAGGAAATATATTCATGTTCAATAAAGTTGTTGTTGTAGATAATACCGGTATGAATGAGTGGGCCAAGAATCGGCTTCGCAAGCTTTCAAAATCCGCATTTTTTTATGACGATTTTCCCATTGAGCCTCATATCATAAAAGAGAGAATAGGCGATGCAGACTGCCTGATGGTATCCTACTGCACACCTATTACACGAGATATCATCCAATCCTGCCCTAACCTTAAATACATAGGTATGTGCTGCTCGCTCTACTCTGCCGAAAGCTCCAATGTGGATATTTTATGCTGTGAGGAGCGAGGCATTGCCGTCACAGGAATTTTTGATTACGGCGATCAGGGCGTGGTTGAATTTGGCATATCCGCCCTCACCTTTTTGCTGCACGGCTTTGGCGGTAAGATGTGGAAGGCTCGTCCCAATGAGCTGTATGGCCAGAGGATTGGTATTTTAGGCCTTGGCAATACCGGCTTTAAGCTTGCAAAGGCTCTTCAATATTTCGGCGCTTGCATCTGCTATGCCGATCTTCGCAAGCGAGAGGATGCCGATGCGCTGGGAATGAAGCATATGCCCCTTCATGAAATGCTCAAGGAGGTGGACATTCTCACCACACAGCTGCCTCGCGGCTGTTCACTTATGAATGAAGAGGAATTCAAAATTTTCGGCAGCGGCAAAATATTGCTCAACACCTCAATCGGCGCCACCTTCGATCTGACTGCCATGAAGGAATGGCTTAAGGATTCCGGCAACTTTTATATCTGCGAGCAGGTGGGTGTGGGAGATTTATACGATGAGCTAAAGGGTTATGATAACTTTATCTGCTTTGAGGGCTGCGCCGGCAGCTCTGAGCAGTGTACACAAAGACTATCTGAGAAAAGCATTGCCAATGTTGAAAAATTTCTCGGACTTGAACCATAGAAAAATACAGATATTTAATCCGGGAGGAATTTACAATGAACAATCTTGTGGAGCGCTTTTACAGATATATAGCTATTGACACTCAGTCTGCCAGAGGAACAGGCACATTTCCCAGCACCGAAAAGCAGAAGAATCTGGGAAAGCTTTTGGTCAAGGAGCTAAAAGAGATGGGGGTTGAGGATGCGGAGATGGACCGGTATGGCACTGTATATGCTACAATACCTGCAAGCGAGGGAGTTGACCCGACAGTGCCTGTCATAGGATTCACCGCCCATATGGATACGGCTTTGGAGCTTCCCGGCTGCAATATAAAGCCGAGGCTTATTGAAAACTATGACGGAAAGGACATCATCCTCAATGCTGAAAAAAACATCATCTTCAGCGTGGATTCCTATCCCCATATCAAGGAATATACAGGTAGGGACATTATTGTCTGCGACGGAACCACACTTCTGGGCGCTGATGACAAAGCCGGCATTGCCGAGATAATGGAGGTAGCCCACACTCTGATGACCGATTCCTCCATACGCCACGGAAAGGTGAAAATCTGCTTTACCTGTGACGAGGAAATAGGACAGAGCACAGAGCACCTTAACCTTGATAAGTTCAACCCTGACTTTGCCTACTCTATGGACGGAGGTGAGGACGGCGAGTTTTACTATGATAACTTCAACTGCGGCACCTGCGATGTTTCCATCTGCGGAAAGGTTGCTCACACAGGCTATGCCAAGGGACAGATGGTAAATGCCAGCCATCTTGCTATGGAATTTCATGGTATGCTTGACCCCTTGGAGGTTCCGGCAAATACCGAAGGCCGGCAGGGCTTTATACACCTTTTTTCCATAACAGGTGAAGCAGGTAGTGCCAATATGCTTTACATGATTCGCGATCACGAGCTTGATCTTTACCATGACAAGCAGCAGAAGCTGCGGCGGATTGCCGACTTTATGAACGACAAATATGGCATAGGAACTGTTGATGTCTCCTTTAAGGACACCATGTACAATATGCGTGACAAGATAATGGAAAATCCCTTTGTTGTGGAAAACGCCATCAACGCTATGAGAGAATTGGGCATTGAGCCGCGCATAATTCCTGTCCGTGGCGGTGTAGACGGCGCAGAAATAACCTTCAAGGGGCTTGCGTGCCCCAACCTTTTCACCGGAAGTGACCGATGCCACACCCGTACAGAATATGCGTGTGTTCAATCTATGGAGAAAAGCTATCAGCTCCAGCTGAAGCTGATTACCAACTGCGTTGATAAAACCCAATCCCTGTGAAAGTGGACAATGGAGCCTGTTTAAAATCAGAAACCCTGACAGCAGGATGCTTTAGACTGCATCTTTGCTGTCAGAGGTTTGAGGAGGAAAAAAATTATGGAAAATAATCATCAGTCTGCTGCCATATCAGATGATGGATTCAATCGTGTTCTTACAAAAAAGGATCTCTTCGGAATTGCCATAGGCATGATCATCGGTGCAGGGGTTATGACATTGACCGGAATAGGCATTGGCAGAACCGGCCGATCCGTGTTCATTTCCTATTTGCTTGCTGCCGTATTTGCCCTGTTCTTTGCGGTTCCGTCCATCATCAGCACAAGCATTGCCCGCTTTAAAGGCGGAAGCTACACAATCTGGTCATTGGTAATTGGGGAAAAGTGGGCAGGTGTATGGCTGATAGTCTTTTTTATGGGCGAAATGGGCATCTGTATGTATGCCATGAGCTTTGCAGAATATTTCTGTGCTCTGTTTCCCAAAATTTCGCAAAATACAGTAGCCATCATCATTGCCACCTTTTTCTTTATCATGAATTACTTTGGCATCAACGTGATGAGCAAGATAGAAAATATAATGACAATCTTTCTGGTGGCTGCCATTATTCTGTTTGTCATCTGCGGACTGCCTCATGTCAATTATGACAGCTATTTCAAACAGCCCGGATTTATTACAAACGGTGTATCCGGCATCTTTGCCGGTGCAGCCTTTCTTAACTATGCGCTTATGGGAGCCTCCGAGCTGCAAAGCTTTGCTGCTGAGGCCAAAAATCCCAAGAAGGATATTCCCGGAACAATCATTTTATCCACCTTGTTTCTGGCTGTCATCTTTTCCCTGCTCAGTATTGTAGCCTCCGGAGTCCTGCCCACAGACAGCGTTGTGGGCAAGCCTCTGACATTGGTGGCAAAGGTGATATTCAATAAGCCCTTATATCTTTTCTTCATAATTGCCGGAGCCTTGGGCGCTACGGCTACGACATTGAATGTAACAGTGGCATTTATAACAAAGCCTCTGGTATTTGCCTCTCGTGACGGCTGGTTCCCTGCAAAAATGGGCGAGCTTCACCCTAAATATCACACACCCCATCGCTGGCTAATTGTCTGGTACCTTATCTGTGTCATTCCTCTGGCTTTAAATTTAAGTGTAAGCCAAATTGCAGACCTTGTCATGTTCATCATGTATGGGCGCACCATGATTTATGCTTTGGGCTTCCTAAAGCTGCCTAAAATATTCCCTGAACAGTGGAAAAAATCCATGTTCTATATGCCAAACTGGGCATTCACGCTGTTGATGCTCTCCTGCTCTGTTGTAGCTGCATATCAGCTCTATGCCAACCTTATAAATGCCGACCCCAAAATGATTATGCTCAATCTGGTTGTGCTGGCAGGCTCTATCGCATATTCTCTGCTCCGTTATAAAAGCGGAAAGGTGCATATGCATCCATCATGGGAGGAAAATTAAAATCTTTAAGCCAACTTAAAAATTTTCATGTTCCTGTTACAGATCTAAGCTGCTCACCCTCAGCCCAAATGGGGTAGAAATTATCAAAGACAAGGACTTGCAAATGCAAAATTCCCTGCACACAATCAAATATTTGTAAATTTTTCCGCCTTTTTTGTGATTAGCAGTTCAATTACAGAACATAGCCACAAAAGGTGCATGGAAAATGGGCACCTGCGGTTCTGAAGGTCTTTTCCCATGATAATTCCAACAGGTACACCGTCTGCCTCTGCCGCTTTAGTAAAGGTTTGGCCGGCAAGGCAGCTTTTAAACACCTTTGCCATCCTTGCGGCTGCAAAACCGAACGTATTTTCACACCTCACTCACTATATTTTCCAATTTTGGACGGTCTGGCCTTTAACCCTCTCTTAAAATAACCTGTTCACTCATGTTCGATTTTTTCTCCGTTTCTTCGGGATAATATTGTCTGTGGTATTTCCTGATACCGTTTCAAGAGATATGCTTTTCCCTTTGTATGCCATCTGTAAGCGGTGATAAGCAAGCCCCCTGCAAAGAGAAAAACAGCGATTACCGTACTGTATTGGAAAGAAGCCGCTTCAAGGATAAGATAGCTGATAACAGACGAAAGGACTGCCGCCGTTAAGTAAAGGGCGATAGCGTACCGCTGTACTGCCTGCGGGGACATTTGCAAAAAGAAATCCTCCCATTTTTCACTGTTAAATTCTAATTTCTTGCCTTTTATCCAAAACAATAAAAGAAAGATGCCTAAAGAAATTCCTTTGCATAAAA
>JAHHUC010000046.1 GCA_020024215.1 Oscillospiraceae bacterium
TCAAACCTAAATAAAACAGGGGGAACACCCTATTACTTTGAGGACATTTCCCTGGATATGGAAAGCGACCTTATGATAAAGGCCTCCACGCTCAATCTTTTAAGAAGAGAGGCAATAGAGAAGCTGGGGGAAAAAAGAAGGGAGATAACTCCGCTTGAATTTAAGCGTTGTCTGCCAAAATTTGATGAGGCTTGCCCCTTTAAGGAGCAGGAGATAAGAGTCAGGTGCTTTAAAGAGCAGCTTACGCCCTTTGTATCAGAAAATGCCCACCGGCTCATACTTCCCCTTGACAGCTTGGAGAAGGCCCTTTCCTTAGGCTGCAAAAAGGAAAAAATAATAGCAGAAATTCCTCGGATAGATTTTATCGGCAGGGAAAAGGTGAGAGGGCTTTTGGATAAGGCAAAAAAATTGGGCATAGAGGATGTTTGGGCAGGAAATATAGGCAGCATACAAATTGCACAGGAGCTTGATATGCGCATACACGCAGGCTTTAGCCTAAATGCTGCCAACTGCTATGCAGCAGATGCTTTAAGCTCTATGGGAGCTGTTGACACGGAAATGTCCGTAGAGATGAACCTCAATCTCATAAAGGGCATAAATAATGTGAATAAGGGAATAATAGCCTATGGCAGCCTTCCGCTCATGACGTTCAGAAATTGTCCTGCGAAGGCCTTCAAGGGCTGCGACAACTGCAAGCAGAACAGCTTTTTGCAGGACAGGCGGAAAGTCAAATTTCCCATAAGCTGCAAAAGCGGCACTGCCGAGCTTTTGAATTCTGTCCCCATATATCTTGCCGACAGGCAGAAGGAGCTGGCATTTCTTGATTTTCTGACGCTTTACTTCACGCTGGAAAAGCCCTTTGAGGTGGAAAAAATTCTCAGAGAATACACAGGAGAGCTTGCTCCAAAATTGCAGGAAAAGGGCTATACAAGGGGACTTTACTACCGCAGAATCAAATAAAAACTTGACAACTGAGGCAAATTCTTTTAGAATGGGAAAATCGGCTGATTGCCGAAACGGAAAATTTGGCTGACTAATTAACAAAAAAGGATGACACTAATGCAGAATTTTCGCACTAAGCTGCAAAAGACAGCACAGCTCCTCAAGGAAAAATCCAAGACAGGACGCTTTTGGGCATTGATGCTGTCCCTTTCACTTTGCGGCGTGATTCTCTTTATTGAGCTCAATTTGAAAACAGTTTATATCAATGACGGAAATTCCACCATCAAGAGCTTTACGCTCCAGAAGGACCCCGACGAGATACTCTCTGATGAGGGCATAGCCGTCATGGCATTTGATGTGGTGGATTTTACCGGCTTTGAGGGAAAGATGGGAGTTATAAACATCAAGAGGGCTTTCCCTGTCACTTTGGTATGCGACGGCGAGACCAAAAGGATAATGACACCTGAGGTGAGCGTAAGAGAACTTTTACACAAGGAGGGCATTGTTTTAGGTCCTGAGGACCGATTGAACATACCCAAGGCTTTTTATCTTTCCAAGGGCGACAAGGTTATTGTCACCAGGGTAAAGACTGTAAAGGAAGTAGCTCAGGAGGCTATCCCCTTCACCACCGAATATATCAAAACACCGCTTTTAAGAAGCAGCCGCCAGAAGGTTTTGTCCTATGGGGCAGAGGGCAAAAAGCAGATAACCATGGAGCACACATATGAAAACGGCCGGGTAGTGGACACCAGAGTGCTGTCTGAGGAGGTGCTCAGCCAGCCTCAGGTTCAGAAAATATTGGTGGGCGCCGCAGTGCCGGCTTCAAACATGGATTTCGGCATAGAGCTTGATGAGTACGGAAACCCCAAAAATTACAAGAAGGTTTTGAAAAATCAAATCTGCACAGGCTATTCCTCACCCACAGGCTACCGCTATAAGGGCGCCAGCGGAATGAGGCTGGAGGCAGGCTGTGTGGCTGTCAGATCCAACGAGATCCCCTATGGGACAAAGCTTTATATAAAAAGCCCCGACGGCTCCTTTGTTTATGGCTGTGCAGTTGCAGCCGACACAGGCTCAGGGCTTATGCAGAATGTAATAGACATCGACCTTTATTATGAAACCTATCTTGAAAGCTGCTTAAACGGAAGAAAATATCTGGATGTTTATATACTGTAACCATATGCAATTTAAAGAGGGTATAAAAAAATGAAGAAATTAGCAATAATCACACTGGCGCTGTCAATGCTTCTGATATCAGGCTGCAAGGCCTCTGAGGGCAGCTCGCAGCAGAATTCTGAAAGCTCATCTGAAAGCTCATCTGAAAGCTCCTCCTCCGAAGGCTCTTCAAAAGAGGCAGAGGGCTTGATCTCTGATGTTAAAAATCCGCCTGAGGCTATGGAGATAACAGAAAAATGGGAGGACGGCTTTCTTCCCCAGCTTGAAAAGCCAAAGGAAGATGCAGTTTATGCAACTATAAAAACCTCTATGGGGGATATAAGGCTTGTGCTCTATCCGCAGGCAGCCCCCCTCACAGTCAAGAACTTTATTGTCCATGCCAACGAGGGCTATTATGACGGCCTTAAATTCCACAGGGTTATTGACGGCTTTATGATCCAAGGCGGCGACCCTATGGGAACAGGCATGGGCGGCGAAAGCATTTACGGCGTTCCCTTCAGGGATGAGCCGAATGACCATCTGCACAATTTCAGAGGTGCGCTTTCTATGGCAAACGCAGGGCCTTACACCAACGGCAGCCAGTTTTTCATCATGCAGGGCGGCCCTGAAACAGTAAAGCTTGACGACAGCAACATTGATGTGTATAAATCACAGATATACTTCAACAAGATAACAACCAAATTCAACACAGAATGTATTGATTATCTCACAAAGGAAAATCCCACAGAGGAAAAATTCAACGAAAAGGTTGCAGAGCTGGAAAAGGAAAACAATGCGCTTTTGGAAAAGGGCGCAGAGCAAAACAGCACTGTGGATGCAGCTCTTGAAGCCTATAAGAAGGTGGGCGGTGCGCCTCACTTAGACAACAAGCACACCGTTTTCGGCCATGTGGTGGAGGGAATGGATGTAGTTGATTCCATCGCAAAGGTTGAAAAGGACGAAAATGATATGCCCAAGAAGGATGTAATCATAGAGGACATCATCATTGAAAATGCACCCGACTACAACTAAAAAATATTAAAAATATAAGCGCATTGCAGCTGCTAAAGTTTGCAATGCGCTTGTTTTAACGGTTGAAAAAGAGTATTGGATGTTATAAAATGAATCTGACAGCGGGAATATTATGCAAAGCCGACGGAAAATGAAAAAATAAAATCAGAAAGGATGATGGATTTGCAAAATCTTGTAGAGCAGATGAACAGCATATCCAATATAGATGATTTTTTAAATTTTGTTTTGGCGTTAGCCCAAGACGCAAAAGAAAATCCAAAAGAATGGGCAAATACCACCATTTGGGATTATTTGGGACAAATGGCAAGCTATCTGGATGATCTGTCTGTCTTTG
The DNA here is from genome assembly GCA_020024215.1 of Oscillospiraceae bacterium. Taxonomy (GTDB): domain Bacteria; phylum Bacillota; class Clostridia; order Oscillospirales; family Ruminococcaceae; genus Yanshouia. The sequence goes on from JAHHUC010000046.1 coordinate 3,464, forward strand.
ATGATGACACAGACTGGGAAAGGGTGGACTACAAAGCCTTTGCCAAATTGTTGTATATGGGAAAGATTTATGAATAGTAAGATAAAATCGGAGTAATTTTGCACTCTGGTTTAGTATTGATTTTATATTAAAAACAGACTTGTGCAACAGATAATAGCTGTAAAAGTGTGAATAAGCCTATGTTTTTATTTACAAATTGCTTTGGCTGTGCTGATATTGCACTGATGACAGGAGGACTTATTATGGACGAAAACAGCACCTTGGAATATCTTAAAGCCCAAGAAAGAAACAAGCTTCTCACAGGAGTGATAATCAAGCTTTTATTATCTCTTGCGGGCACTTTCTATCTTGTCAAATCCATGCCCGTAAGCCTTGTGGGCATCATAGCCGATATATTTGTATTTGCAATGCTCTATGACCTTTGCTGTGTGTTTCAGTTCAGCGTAAAGCTCACCGGAAATTACATAGTAGGCTTTTTCGTGTTCCTTGTCATTGTATTCGGTGCGCTCACATTCTATAATACTTTGGTGGAAAAATACGGCTTTTTAAACGGCGATTACACACCGTTTATGGAATGTGTGATAGTTCTTTGCCTTGCTGCTAATATGCTTTCGCCTCTTATATTGAGTATAAGGCGCATCATAATGCTTTCACGAAAATAAGCCGGCATGAAAAAGCTTTTTTGAAGCAAAGAAAAAACAGAGCGTTTATAAAGTGCTGCCATCTTTAAGCTGATGTGCTCTCTTAAAGATAAGGTGTGCATTTTATAAATACGGCTCTGTTTTATTTTTTATCAGCGCAGATTGAATTTGACAGCCAAAGCCGTCATATCATCACACCTGCCTGTTACGCTTCTTGCTTGTGCCAATTCCACCACCTTTTTGCATATCTCCAAAGGCCTCAGCTCATAAAGCGGGGCAAGCGAGGTGAGAAGCCAGTCCTCGCCTGTTTCTGTTATGCCGTCAGTAACCATCAGCACCATGTCGCCGTCTTTTAAGGAAAAGACGGACTTTGCCGCCTCTGCACCTCCTAATATTCCGGCAGGAAGTGCGCTTTTGCCTATTTTGAAGCATTTTCCCTCACGAAGAAGATAGGAGGGGGCTGCCCCTGCCTTGTAAAAGCTCAAGGTGCAGTTAAAAAGGTCGGGGTGAAGAAAATCCACCGTGCACAGCCTTTCCTCCTTCAAGGAAAGCAGCGAGGAGGAAACAAGCTTCAAGGCTGCCGGAAAGGATGCTCCCGAGGCTATAAGACGGGACAGAAGGCTGGTTGTCATGGTGGAGTCGATGGCTGCATCTGTGCCCACGCCCATCCCGTCTGAAAGAAAGTAGGTGGGATTTCCACAAATGTCAGAGGATATCTGCGCGCTGTCTCCGCACAGGCTTTTGTCCTCGCTGGCTCTTTGAAAATAATCGGCTTCACATATAAAGGGGGGCTGTGTCTGCCAGGAAAGCCTTGTGAAGCCCTCCTGACACTCCTCTCTCAAGGGAAGGCTCAAGGGGCTTTTAAGCGCCTCGGAAAGGCAGAAGGTAAGATCCCTTAAGGATATTTTTCTGAGGGATGAGTTTTCAAAAAGAAAGCTTAAGAAAAAATTTCCGCGGATATCCTTTTTGGCAAAGCCGTTTTCCTCCATTGCCCCTGCAGCTTCAAGTATTTCCCTGCATGATTTTTCCTCCTTTTCATCAAGCGGTATCACGGAGGAAAGCTCACGGCTTAAAGAGAGCAGCAGATCGCTCATGCCAAAAAACTGGTCGCACATGATGTATCTTATATTTTGAGAATAGCTTTTTGACCTTAAAAAATCCGAATATTTCTTTGACTGCTCTGTTATCACATCCTCCATAAGGCCGCATTTTATACAGTCGGTCATTTTCCTGAAGGAATCCATGTCCAGGGGAAGTCCGTTTTTGCCGTCGATGAAAAGCTTTCTCACCTCCTCTATGGATCTGTCATAATACCTCTGCCAGCAGGTGGGGGAGTTTTTGCATTTTCTGCACACTCTGTTTACAGAATTCTGCACATAGCTCTCCATAGGCTCACACTTGAGCTTTTCCACCTCGCCGGATACCTTTTCTGTCAGCTCCCCTATCTCCTTCAAGGCTTTGGAGGCCTTGTCAAGCCTGTATGCAGAGGCATTTTTTAAAATTATTCCAAAGCTGTCCTTTTTTAAGACAGACAGCCCTGCGAAAAATTTTTCCGGTATTAAAAGCGCTGTGACTATCGCCGAAAAAATCTCTGCCAGCATGATGACAGAGGCCTTGTCTATGCCGTTTAAAAGCAGCATGAACAAAGCAACGACAAAAAATGCGGCGCCGGAGAATATCTTTCCGGCAGGAATAAACGCAAGGCATGCCAATGCACCTGAGGGGAAGATCAAAAGCGAGGCGATGTCCCCCTTTATAAAGCCGCATATGCCGAAAATTATGCCGATTGCAAGCAGAAAATCCGGCCTCAGATAAAAGCAGGCACAGCAAATCGTGACAGCTGCCAGAATTCTCAAAGGGGATATGCCCAATATCCTCACATCAAAAAAGGATATGTAAACAAGCGACAGAGAGAAAAAAAGCGACAGCAGCGAGGCGGCATTTGGCGGTGCGCTGCTTTTTATGCACTCTCGGCTCTTTCTGAAAATAAGCGAGCAGGCAAAGGCTATAAGCGCCTCGGATATGTAGATGAAAAGATAAAAGGGCGAAAAATCCGAAAGCACAAACGCCAGAGCTGTCAAAAGCAGCGAAACAGCTGCCATGACCGCCTCTGCTGTGGGGCTTGTCCTTTTAAAGAACATATAAAAGGCATATCTAAAGGCTGTAAAAAGCAAAATTGCAGCCAGATATCTCAGGGAATTTTTGCCCAAAAGAAATGTAAAGGTTCCCAGAACACTTCCCAAGAGGGAAAAGGGAAATAATTCTGCACCTGCTGCCGAAAGGCAGGCCAGAGAAAGAGGATGAAAGGAATCCCCCAAAGTGAAGCGGCATAAAATAAAAGAAACCGATGCGGCAGCTGCGCTTTTCCAATATTTTTTAAGAATCGGTATGACCTTGTCACCAAAAAGAAATTTTTCTCTTAAAGACAGCATTTGTAATTTACCTCCCTTGCTTTTTAAATTTTAGCCTCAAGCACAAAAATTTATTGTCAAAATCAGTCTTTGACATAAAAGTCTTTTAAAATAGCAAATGCGGTACTTGACATTGAACACATATAGCCCTAAAATTAAAAATAGGTTATTGTACACTTATGAAGGGCCTGTCCTTAAAGATGAATTTTTAACTTTTGCGCACAGACGGCAAAATATCCTCTAGGATGCGGATTTATAAAAGCATGGCCTTTTATGCCCTGCTGCCGCCTTGTGCTTAAAATTTGCAAATTCCCTTATCATAGGATGTGTCCTTGAGAAAATAAAGCTTTCGGAGGAAATAAAATGATAGATTTTTCAAAGCCGCGCACCAGATTTGCCCCCAGCCCCACCGGATATATGCATGTGGGAAATTTAAGAACAGCTCTTTATGCTTACCTTGCATCAAAGTCCGAAGGAAAGGACGGAACATTTATTTTAAGAGTTGAGGATACCGACCAGGAGAGATTTGTAGAGGGGGCAATGGATGTCATCTATGCAACACTCAAAGAAGCCGGCTTAAACTGGGACGAGGGCCCGGATGTAGGCGGAGATTACGGCCCTTATATACAGTCTGACAGAAAGGAAATATATAGAGAATATGCCCAAAAGCTTATAGAGCAGAATGATGCCTATTACTGCTTCTGCGACAAGGAAAGGCTTGAGGAGGTTAAGCTGGTTCAGAAGGCAGCCGGAGCGCTTCCTAAATATGACAGGCACTGTCTGCATCTTTCCAAGGAGGAAATAGAGGAAAATCTTAAAAACGGTGTGCCCTATGTTATCCGCCAAAGAATACCTGACGAGGGAACAGTGACCTTTCACGATGAAATCTACGGGGATATTGTTGTGCCCTGCGATACCTTGGACGATCAGGTGCTTTTAAAGCAGGACGGCTTCCCCACATATAACTTTGCAAATGTAATTGACGACCATCTTATGGGGATCACCACGGTTATAAGAGGAACAGAGTATCTTTCCTCTTCACCTAAGTACAATCTCCTTTACAAGGCATTTGGCTGGGAGGTTCCCAAATATCTTCACTGTCCGCCCGTTATGAAGGATGCCACACAGAAGCTGTCAAAAAGAAACGGCGACGCCTCCTATCAGGATTTAAGGGCAAAGGGATATCTCACCGAGGCAATTTTGAATTATATCGCACTTTTGGGCTGGAGCCCCAAGGGTGAAAATGAAAACACCGAGATAATGACGCTTGAGGAAATGACAAGGCTTTTTTCCATCTATGATGTGTCAAAGTCCCCTGCCATATTTGACATAAACAAGCTCAACTATATAAACGGAGAATATTTAAGAAGAATGTCCCCCGAAAAGTTTTTGCAGGAGGCACTTCCCTGGATAAAAAAGACAGTCAAGAGGGAGGATATTGATTTTCTGACTCTGGCAAAGGCTCTTCAGCCAAGATGCGAGGTTTTGGGAGATATTCCCGAGCAGGTTGATTTTATTGATTCCATGCCCGATTATGACGAGGCTCTTTATACATCCAAGAAGATGAAAACCAACCCTGAGGTTGCGCTGGAAGCCTTAAAGGCTATGAAGCCTGTGCTCCAAAGCCTCACCTCCTTTGATGCAGAATCGCTTCATGATGCCCTCTTTAAGCTGATTGAAGAAAAGGGAGTAAAGAACGGCATAATCCTCTGGCCGCTGAGAGTTGCCCTAAGCGGCAAGCAGTTTACACCCGGCGGCGGAATAGAGCTTGCTGATATTTTGGGCAGGGAGGAAACATTAAAAAGAATAGACATGGCAATCAATAAGCTTTCCAAATAAGGAGGTAGGTTTTATGGATTACATCATTTCCAACAGGATGAAGGACGTTTCCGGCTCTATGATAAGAGAGCTTTTTAAGCTGGCAAAGGACCCTGCCATGATAAAGTTTGGCGGCGGAAATCCCTCTGAGGAGGCATTCCCCGTAAAAGAGATAGCAGAAATTTCCGAAAGGGCGTTTAAGGAGCAGGCTGTGGGAATGCTTCAATATGGGCTTTCAGAGGGCTATACACCTCTTAGGGACACCTTGAAAAAAAGACTCTCTGAGGAGGGCATAGACTTTGAAAAAAACGATATACTCATTGTCTCAGGGGCACAGCAGGCAGCTGACCTTTCCTCAAAGGTGCTTTTAAATGAGGGAGACGGTGTAATTGCAGAGGACCCCTCCTTTGTGGGCTGCCTGAACACCTTCAGGGCATATGGCGCCAAGCTTTACGGAATTCCTTTAAAAGAGGACGGAATGGATTTGGAGGTTCTGGAAAAGACGCTTGAAGAAAACAGAAACATAAGGCTTATGTATATTATCCCATCCTTCCAAAATCCCACAGGCTTTACCACCACATTGGAAAAAAGGCGCGCCATCTTGGATTTGGCAAAAAAATATGACATAATCATATTTGAGGATAACCCCTACGGCGAGCTTAGGTTCAAAGGTGAGGATGTAAAAACCATAAAATCTATGGATGAGGACTCAAGAGTCATATATGCAGGCAGCTTTTCAAAGGTTATGGCACCTGCCTTCAGGGTGGGCTTCATGGTGCTGCCAAAGCCCCTCATGCAGAAGATGACAGTTGCAAAGCAGACAACCGACGTACACACAACCGTCCTTTTCCAGCACATATGCAATGAGTATATGACAAGCTATGACTATGCCTCCCACATCAAAAGGGTAAGGGAGCTTTACAAGCACAAGGCAGAGCTTATGGTGTCATCTATGGAAAAATATTTCCACCCGGATGTAAAATTCTCATACCCTGACGGGGGACTTTTTGTCATGGCATTTCTGCCTGAGGGCATGGATTCTCAGGTGTTTGTCAAAAAGGGAATAGACAATCTTGTGGCCTGTGTGCCTCAGGTTGCCTTCGCCGTAGATCAGAGCAAAACATACAGCGGCTTTCGCATGAATTATTCATCCGAAAGCGATGAAAATATAGTCAAGGGTGTCAGGATATTAGGTCAGATGACATATGATGCCCTTAAAAAATAGGAGTGATATAAATGGATGCACAGGCGGAAAAAAAGCCTGTTGTGCTTTCGGGAGTGCAGCCCTCCGGCTTTGTAACATTGGGAAATTATCTGGGCGCATTTAAAAATTGGAAGTCCCTTCAGGATGAAAATGACTGCATCTATATGATTGCAAATCTCCATGCCATCACAGTGCGCCAGGACCCTGCGGCTTTAAAGAAGAACACCCTTGAGGGCTTGGCTTTGGTTTTAGCCTGCGGAGTTGACCCTGAAAAAAGCGACATATTCATCCAAAGCCACAACCCCCACCATGCACAGCTGTCCTGGGTTTTAAGCTGCTATGCACAGTTTGGAGAGCTGTCCAGAATGACGCAGTTCAAGGATAAGAGCGCTAAATATGCAGATAATATCAACGGCGGACTTTTCACCTATCCTGTTCTGATGGCATCGGATATACTCCTTTATCAGACCGATTTTGTGCCTGTGGGGATAGATCAGAAGCAGCATGTTGAGCTGGCAAGAACCATTGCCAACCGCTTCAACGGAATCTACTCAGATGTTTTCACAATGCCCGACTGCATACTTCCAAAGCAGGGGGCAAAGATAATGTCGCTGACCGACCCTTCAAAGAAGATGAGCAAGTCGGACCCCAACCCAAAGAGCTATGTTGCTGTTTTAGATGACAGAAACACCATAATCAAAAAGTTTAAGTCTGCAATGACAGATTCCGGCTCGGGAATTTACAGAGCTGAGGATAAGCTTGGAATTTCCAACCTTATGACAATCTATTCAGCTGTAACAGGCAAAAATGATGAGGAGATTGTAAAGGAATTTCAGAATTTCGGCTACGGCGACTTTAAGGCGGCTGTGGGAGAGACTGTTGCAGATACACTTGCCCCCATAAAGGCGAGGTTTGATGAAATAATTGCAGATAAGGCATACCTCAAGGAGGTTTACACCAAGGGCAATGAAAGAGCCATGAAAAGATCTGCAAAGACACTTTCAAAGGTATATAAAAAGGTGGGCTTTGGGATTTAAAACATGGAAAGCTCAATAAAGAAGCTTTTGGGCAGGTGCAGCTTGTGCCCCTTTGGGGTTTGTGCCTTTGAGGACGATCTTTTGATAAAGAACGTCCGCTCATATAAAAAAATACCCCCCAATTCCAAAAGCATAATGCTGTTTCTCTTCCCATATTATGTGGGGGAGTTCCCAAAAAGGAATATTTCAAAATATGCCATGCTGAGGGATTATCACAGCGTGGCAGGGGATATGCTCAAGGAGGCTGAAAAAAATCTCAAAAGGGAATTTCCCTTCAACAGCTTTCAGTCCTTTGTGGATTCCTCCCCCATAAAAGAGGTAAAGGCGGCAGTAAGGGCAGGCTTGGGCTGTCTTGGAAAAAATTCTCTTCTCATAAATGACATTTACGGCTCATATTGCTTTATAGGAGAAATTGTCACAGATCTCTGCCTTGTCCCCTCATTTTTTCACAGGGAATGTTTAAACTGCGGACTTTGTGCAAAAAGCTGTCCTTCGGGCGCAATAGGCGATTTTGGCATAGATGAAAGCCTTTGTCTTTCAGCCCTCACACAGAAAAAGGGAGAGCTGGAATTTAAGGAGCAGGAGAAGATAAAAAGAGGCGGCTCGGTTTGGGGCTGTGATATTTGTCAGGACGTGTGTCCTCTTTGCAAAAATGCCAGCATTACCCCCTTTGAGGAATTCAAGGAGATGGTGGTCCCCTTTGTGGATGAAAAAAATGTGGAGGAATTTTTCCCCATAAGCTCCTTTGCGTGGCGGAAAAAAGCCACTATAATGAGAAATATAAGAATAGTTAACGACTGAGGTGTTTTGAAATTTACGAGATATTAAGTCCTAAGGACTATAAGCTTTTGGATGATTTTTCAAACGGACATAAAAACGGCTGCTTTATGCAGACCTCTATGTGGAAAAATGTCAAGGATAAATGGGGCTTTGATGCCGTTGTCTCAAAGGATGATCAGGGAAAAATAAAAGGCGCCGCTGTGGTTTTAAACAGAAGAATGCCAATTGTGCCAATCAGTGTCCTTTATGTTCCGAGAGGCCCTGTTTGCGATTATGATGACGAAAAAACCCTGCTTGAGCTTAAGGAGGGCATAGATGAGCTGGCAAAAAAATATAAAAGCTGTGAATTAAAGTGCGATCCGGATGTTCTCATGTCAGATGAAAATTTCATAAAGCTTGCAAAAAAAATGGGCTTTTCCCACAATTACGGCCCCGGCGGCTTTGAGGGTGTGCAGGCAAGGTTCAATTACAGGCTCTATTTAAACGGCAGAACAGAGGATGAGCTTTTTATGAATCTTTCCCAGCCCTGCCGAAGAAAGATCAGAATTGCCATGAAAAACGGCGTGGAGATAAGGGTATGCAGCAAAAATATGCTGCCGGATTTTTACAAGCTGATGGAGGTTACCGGAAAAAGGGACGATTTCAACATAAGGCCCATCTCCTATTTTGAAAGATTTCTGGATTCTCTAAATGAGCACGCAAGGCTTTATATGGGCTTTTATAACGGACAGCCTGTCTGCGGCGCAATATCTGTAAATTTTGCAGGCAAGGTCTGCTATGTTTACGGCGCCTCTGACAATAATCATCGGGATGTGATGCCCAATTATCTCATGCAGTGGGAAATGATAAAATGGGCTGTCGAAACAAAATGCAGCATATATGATTTTCAGGGCGTTTCCGGAAATTTAAGCCCCGACAACAACCCTGTGTTCGGGCTTTATCAGTTTAAAAAAAGCTTCAACGGACAGCTTGATGAATTGGCAGGAGAGTTTAACTTTGTTTACAGCAAGCGGGATAAATGGCTTTTGGAGACGGGAATAGAGCTTAACCGCATTTTGCGAAAATTTAAAAGAAGGCTAAAGGGCAGCAAAAAAAGGGCTTGAGGGTTAAGAAAAAAATATAATCAGCAGCTGCAATTTTAACAAATGCAAAAGTTTTTCACCTGTTTTTTAAAAACTGTGGAAAAGAAAACTTATTTATGATATAATTGCGGTAAGAGGAGGATGAGTATATATGAAGTTGATTTTAGCAATAGTATCCGATGACGATGGCTCCAGGGTACAGTCAGGTCTTACAAAGAACGGCTTTCAGGTAACAAGACTTGCAACAACAGGCGGTTTTCTCATGTCGGGAAACACAACCTTTATCTGCGGAACAGATGACGAAAAGGTGGAAGAGGCTATCAGCATAATAGGAGAACACTCCAAGAGCAGAAAGGAAATGGTTCCTGCCTCTGCATCCTATGGTGTGGGTATGTACACAGCCTTTCCGGTTCAGGTATCTGTGGGCGGAGCAACAATCTTTGTGCTGGATGTTGAACAGTTCCACAAGCTTTAGTTGAAAGTGCAGGATTTCAGAAATCAAAGATTATTGGGACTTTCATCCGTATATGAAAGGATGGAGGGACTTATAAAAAGCGACAGATTGCCCCACGCCCTGCTCATCACAGGTGAAAAGGGTGTGGGAAAAAGAACACTTGCTCTTCACCTTGCAATGGCTCTTCTGTGCAGGGAGGGCTTGTACCCGTGCTTTGGCTGTGTTAGCTGCAAAAAGGCAGCAGGCTTCAACCACCCGGATATAATCTATGCAAGAGGCAATGAAAAAACCTCCAAAATAGGTGTGGATGAGATAAGGCGCATAAGAAGGGACTGCTTCAGGATCCCTCAGGAGAGCAGAAAAAAGGTGTTCATTATTGAGGAGGCAAAAAATCTCACAACAGAGGCGCAGAATGCCTTTTTGAAGATTTTGGAGGAGCCTCCCCTTGATACGGTTTTTATATTGACCTGCAGCAAAAAAGAGGCGCTTTTAGATACGGTCATCTCCAGGGTGACAGAGATAAATGTTCCTTTTGTGAGGGAGGAAATCAAAATAAAGGCGCTTAAAATTCTCTCTGACGGCTCATCAGATGAGGAGATAAGTCTGGCATCAGGTGTTTTTTCCACTGTGGGAAGATCTCTTGACGTTCTTAAAAGCGGCGCTGCAAGGGAGAATTTTAAAAAAAGCCTGCAGGCGGCAGAGCTTATAAAAAATAAGGACAGATACCGCCTATTGTGTCTTTTCTCACAATATAACTCTGCAAAGGAGAAGGAGAGCCTTAAGGAGCTTATGGACCTTACCCTTTCAGTCTGCCTTTATTGCTGCAAGAACGATAAGGGCATAACCGCTTCGCATATGGAAAAAATAAACAGGGCTTTTTTCCGAAGCCTTGTGCTTTTGGAAAACAATGTAAGCCCTTTGGCAGCAGGAGCTTTTGCAGCAGAGCTTTGCTGCTTGTAGGCATAATTTACTGGGAGAACTAATTTTATGGCAGAAATTATCGGCGTGAAGTTTAAAGAATCGGGTAAAATCTACTATTTTGACCCTGTGGGACATAAGATTTCAGCAGGAACAAGAGTAATAGTTGAAACCTCAAGGGGAATAGAGTGTGCAGTGTGCGCCATTGAAAACAGAGATGTCTCTGATGACAGCATTGTTGCGCCTCTTAAACAGCTGGTAAGAATTGCGACAGAACAGGACATTTCCACATTGAAACAGATAAAAGAGGACGAAAAGGAAGCTTTTGCTATATGTCAGGAAAAGATAACAAAGCACGGACTCGATATGAAGCTGGTAGATGTTGAATATACATTTGATAAATCAAAGCTTTTGTTTTACTTCACATCCGACGGAAGGGTGGATTTCCGCGAGCTTGTAAAGGACCTGGCAGCCATATTCAGAACAAGGATAGAGCTGCGCCAGATAGGTGTGAGGGATGAGGCTAAAATGCTCGGCGGCTTGGGGATTTGCGGAAGGCCCTTTTGCTGCAGCAGCTTTCTTTCTGATTTTCAGCCTGTCTCCATAAAGATGGCAAAGGAGCAGGGGCTTTCCTTAAATCCTACAAAGATTTCGGGCACCTGCGGCAGATTGATGTGCTGTCTTAAATATGAGCAGGATGCATATGAGGACCTTTTGAGAACAACCCCCCGTCAGGGCTCATCTGTGATGACGCCCGAGGGCAGGGGAACTGTTGCAGAGGTGTTCCTTTTAAGGGGTATGCTCAATGTCCGCATGGATGAGGATGAGGCTGTTATAAAGTCCTTTCACAAAACTCAGGTGAAGGTCATCAAAAATCATCAGCCTAAGGAAAGCAATGCAAAGTTGGATGAGCAATAATTTCGATTATCATATTTTTGTGATAGCATTATCATAAATGTTGATAAATTTACCAAAACAGAGAAGAAGGAGGTGTACTTTGCAATGGCATTTAAAATTAGCGATGAGTGCATCGGATGCGGTTCCTGTGCAGGTCAGTGCCCTGTCGGCGCCATTTCCGACGCAGGAAGCAAGTATGAGATTGATGCTGATACCTGCGTAAGCTGCGGAGCATGTGCTGCACAATGTCCTGTCGGCGCTATTTCTGAGGAATAGTAGTTTTACATTAGCAGATGGAGGGTGCAGCCTTCCGTCTGCTTTTCTCTAAGGGGAAAAGATATGAATTATGAATATGAAATGATGCCGCTTTTTAAAGACCATAAAATTGCATTGAGCAAAAAGCACCGATTTACAACCGATGCAGTGCTGCTTTACGATTTTTCAAAAACGGCAAATATCAAAAGGCTCTGCGACCTTTGCTCCGGCACAGGTGTGATAGCCTTTCTGCACAACCTTAAAAATCCTCACCCCCCGGCATACACTCTGGCGATTGAGATAGATGAGGAGGCATGCTTTCTCATTGAAAAAACCATAGAGCAGAACTGTCTTTCAAATATGAAGGTTTCAAACTGCGATTTAAGAGAGGCTGCAAGGCCCTCAGATGAGCAGCTTTTTGATGCAATAACCTGCAATCCGCCCTATTTTAAGGAAAACACAGGCGATATGGGAAAGAGGTTTGCCGCCAGACAGGAAAGCTTTTGCAGCATGGCGGATGTGGCAAGGGCTTCGCAAAGATTTTTGAAATACGGCGGAAGGCTGTTCTTGTGCCATCGCCCCGAAAGGCTCTGTGATATTTTTTTAGAGCTGCGAAAGGCCTCCATAGAGCCTAAGAAAATCAGATTTGCAAGATATTCAAAGGGAAAAGAGCCGTTTCTGGTGCTGGTGGAGGGCAAAAAGGGAGCAAAGCCGGGAATTAAGCTGATGGAGGATTTGATAATTTGGGAAAACGGACAGCATACAGAGGAATATAAAAAGCTGTCTGCCATGAATTAGGGAGAATACAATGGGAATTTTATATCTGGTGGGCACACCAATAGGAAATTTGGGGGATTTTTCTCCCAGAGCTGTTGAAATTTTAAACGAGGTGGATTTCATAGCCGCAGAGGATACGAGAGTAACCTTGAAGCTTCTGAACCACTTTGACATAAAAAAGCCCATGATAAGCTATTTTGAGCATAACATAAGGGAAAAGGGGGAGAAGATAGCCCAAAGGCTGCAAGGCGGAGAAAGCTGCGCCATAGTGACAGATGCAGGCATGCCGGCTATAAGCGACCCGGGGCAGGATTTGGTCAGGCTTTGCCGTGAAAGAGGAATACAGGTCCGCTCTGTGCCCGGGCCCACAGCAGCCATGACAGCGCTTGCCTTAAGCGGACTTCCCACAGGCAGGTTTACATTTGAGGGCTTTTTGTCCGTAAATAAAAAGGCTCGCCATGAGCATCTGCTCTCGCTTGTAAACGAGGAGAGGACGATGGTTTTTTATGAAGCTCCCCACAAATTAAAAAGAACGCTGGACGACTTTAAAAAAACCTTCGGGGCAAATCGTGAAATAGCTCTTTGCCGAGAGATGACAAAAATTTATGAAGAGGTGCTTATATCAAGCATTGATGAAGCCATAGCCCATTTTGAAAAAACACCTCCTAAGGGAGAATTTGTTTTGATAGTGAGCGGAAAAGAAAAGGAAAATGCGGCAGAATATGAGCTGGAGGATGCCGTAAAAATTGCAAGGTCACTTGTGGAAAAGGGACTTTCACCTGCACAGGCGTCAAAGGAGGCGTCAAAAATAACCTCATTTAAAAAGAGTGACATTTACAGGCAGCTTGTGGTATAATGTTTCAAAATGCTGCTGCCCTCATGCGGCAGCTTGTATTTATGCAGACGGCAAGCAAAAAGTTTTTTATCGGAGGAAGGATATGTATAAGTGGAAACTGGTGGCTGACAGCTCCTGCTGTCTTACAAGGGAGGAGAATGGAGGTGAGTTTTCAACTCCTTTTGAAACAGCTCCCCTCACCATAAAGGTTGACAAAACCGAATATGTGGACAAATACGGCTTGAACGTGGATGAAATGATCGATCATATGAAGGCTTATAATAAGCCCTGCTCCACATCCTGCCCGTCTGTGTCCGAATATGTAAAATGCTTTGAGGATGCAGAAAATATACTCTGCATAACCATATCCTCCAATCTTTCAGGCAGCTATAACAGCGCCTTGCAGGCAAGGAATATGGTTTTGGAGGAGCATCCTGAAAGAAATATCTATATATTGGATTCCAAAAGCACGGCAGGCGACATGATACTTATGCTTCGATATGCCGATGAGCTTATTTCAAAGGGAACAGACTTCAAGGAGCTGTGCGCTAAGATGGAGGAGCAGGTTAAGGATACCAGAATACTTTTTTCGCTCGCCTGCTTTGACAATCTGATAAATGCCGGAAGAATGGGAAAAATCACCGGAATGATAGCCTCTGCTTTAAAGATAAGGCCTATTGCCACCAATTCCCCAAAGGGCACTATTGAGGTAATTGAAAAGCCCAGAGGAGAAAAAAAGGCAATCGAAAAAATGGTTGAGCTTATGGGCAGATATAAGGATATGGAAAACCGCTCAGTGATAATTATAAATTGCAGGAATGAGGATGGCTCGCTCACGCTCAAGAAGGCTATCGAAAAGGCATACAGGGTTAAAAGCGTGGAGATAATCAAAGGAACAGGTCTTGTTGCCTATTATTCCGATGTGGGAAGCTTGCTGCTGTCCTTTTAAAAAAATTGAAAAAAGTGTTGACAAAACAGAGCTGTGCTGTTATAATATGCAGTGTCGGGTTGATAGATTGATAAAATATTGCCGAATTGTGTAAAGGTAGCACGACAGACTCTGACTCTGTTTGTCTGGGTTCGAATCCTAGTTCGGCAACCATTTAAGGACTTCTTTTAGAAGTCCTTTTTTCATATCCGCTTTCTTCCGCTTTCTTAAAAGAAAGCTTGCAAAGAATTTAATTTCGCACAGGTAAAAAAGCTATTAGCAGAACTTAAATTCCTGCGTATGTTAGAAATTGACATTTTGTGATGATAAATCAGATTTAATCTAAGCCAATATCTTCACAAGCTTTAATTCCTGCACATCTTAAAAACTAAAAATTTAACAGCCCCAATTCTTAAACGGATTGGGGCTGTTTTTCTCTGACTTTAAGAAAAATTTCCAAACTTTCAACCACTTCTTCTGCCTTTGGTTGAAAACCATACAAAAAAAGAGAGCCGAAGCCCTCTTTTTTATTTTGTAATTTTTGAAATTTTTCAAGAAATTACTGGAGTAACTGGAGAACAGACTGAGGCTGCTGATTAGCCTGTGCAAGCATAGCCTGTGCTGCCTGTGTAAGCACATTCATTCTTGTGTA
>JAHHUC010000047.1 GCA_020024215.1 Oscillospiraceae bacterium
CATAAATTCTATATGACATGGAGCGTAATTTTTATTATATTCGGATTGTGGGCTGTCAAGTCTGTCGGATTTACCATGCTGGGGCTTTCCCATCTTATTTCCGGCTTAGCCGCACCTGCATTGCTCATTGTCGGAAGCATCAAGATGAAAAAGGAAACAGAGGCCGCTGCCAAGGATTTTGAAGAACCTCTGTCAGAATAATCAAAAGTTAAAATCAAAAATGCACCCTTTGCTCAGGGTGCATTTTTTTGTGCCTATGTTTTTAATCCTTCAGGCAGCGCATGGAATTTAAAACAGCAATTACCATAACACCTACATCGGAAAAAACAGCAAGCCATATGTTGGCTATTTTAAGCGCACCTAAAAGGAGCACGCCTATTTTTACAATAAGTGAAAAGCTTATATTCTGCTTTACGATTCTCATGGTCTTTTTGGAAATTTTTATAGCCTTTGCAATCTTTCTCAGGTCATCGTCCATAAGAACTATGTCAGAGGCCTCAATAGCTGCATCGCTGCCCATAGCTCCCATGGAAATTCCTATATCCGCCCTTGCAAGCACAGGGGCATCGTTTATGCCGTCTCCGCAGAAGGCTGTGACAGAGCCCTTTTCCTGCTTTTCTATTATTTCCTCTGTTACCTTAACCTTGTCCTGGGGCAGCAGCTGGGAATAAACCTTGCTTATGGAAAGCTCTCTGCCAATGGCATCTGCCGTTTTTTTGTTGTCGCCTGTAAGCATTATGGTGTCGCCTATGCCCATATCTTCAAGCATTTTTACAGCCTGCTTCGATGTGGATTTTATCTTGTCTGACACGGTTATATATCCGGCGTAAATGCTGTCTATGGCAACATGAACTGTTGTTCCGGGCATATTTGGTGCAGAATATGTGATGCCCTGCCTTTGCATAAGCTTTTCATTTCCCACAAGCACATTTCTTCCGTCAACAGAAGCAGAGATGCCCATGCCGGAAATTTCCTCCAGATTTTTAACCCTGCTTTCATCAGGCTCTGTCTTTGTGTAAGCAATGATGGAAAGAGCTATGGGATGTATGCTCATCGCCTCTGCCAAGGATGCAAGCCGGAGCATTTCCTCTTGGGAATAGTTTTCGGAGTGAACCTCTGTCACAGAAAATTTTCCCTCTGTAAGCGTGCCTGTTTTGTCGAAAATAATATTTTTTACAGAGGACATCTTTTCAAGATACACAGAGCCCTTTATGAGTATTCCTTTTTTTGAGGCTGCGCCTATTCCCCCAAAGAAGCTGAGAGGAACTGAAATGACAAGGGCGCAGGGGCAGGATACAACCAAAAATACAATGGCTGTATAAACCGAGGAGGAGAAGCTGTCGCCCAGCAAAAGAGGGGGAACAACTGCCAGCAAAAGAGCCAGAACAACAACAATGGGTGTGTAAAAATGTGCAAAGCGTGTGATAAAGTTTTCGGATTTTGACTTCTTTTCGGTGGAGGATTCCACAAGCTCAAGAATTTTTGAAACAGTGCTGTCAGAAAACTCGGATTTTACCTCGGCTTTTATAACACCGGAAAGATTTACGGTTCCGCTTACTATCCTGTCATTTACAGAGATATCCTGCGGCATGGATTCTCCTGTGAGGGCGGCGGTGTCAACGGAGGTAAAGCCCTCTGTGACAACTGCATCCAGGGGAATTTTTTCCCCCGGCCTTATAATTATTGTTTCGCCTATTGCCACCTCGTCAGGAGAAACCTCTGTTTCCTTTCCGTCACGGATGACAGTGGCGGTGTCAGGGCATATATCCATAAGCTCCTTTATGGATTTTCTGCTTTTTCCAAGGGCTATTGATTGGAAAAGCTCGCCTATCTGATAAAAGAGCATGATGGCAGATGCCTCGGGATATTCCTTTATGATAAAGGCGCAGACAGTGGCTATTGCCATGAGAAAGTTTTCATCCAGAAGGCTCATGCTCATGATGTTTTTGCCTGCTTTTATCAAAATGTCATAGCCTATGAGCAGATAGCTTGAAACGAAAAGGGCAAAAGAAAACACACCATCCTTTACAATCGTTGCAAGCAAAAGAAGAGCAGCACTTGCAATTATTCTTGCAAGGATTTTCTTTTGTTTCTTTGTCATAAAAATTACCTCTATTTAAAATTTACTTCACATTCAGGCTCGATTTTTTTAACTATTTTGCCTGCCTGAGCCAAAATTTCAGGGAAGCTGGCCTCATCTGCCACTATTGTTATTTTTTCTGCCAGAAGGCTGACAGAGGCAGTTTCCACATTGGGAATAGCCTTTATACCCTCTTCAATTTTAAGCGCACAGTGAGCACAATCCAGATTTTTGATTTTAAAGGTCTTTTTCATCATTTTTATCCTCCATTATATGTTGATATCCCATGCCGATAATAAGCCTTACATGTTCATCCAAAAGGAAGTAGTATATTGTCTTGCCGTCCCTTCTGGAGCCGACCAGCTTATTGTCCTTGAGTATTTTAAGCTGGTGGCTTATGGCCGACTGGGTCATGGAAAGAAGCTCCGCAATGGCACATACGCAAAGCTCCGATTCAAACAGGGCAAAAAGTATTTTCATCCTTGTTCCGTCGCCAAAAATTTTAAAAAGGGAGGAAAGCTCTGAAAGTATATCGTCATTGGGCATATCCCTTTTTACATAATTGAGGAGAAGCGAATGGTCGTGCTGTGTCATATATGAGCCTCCGTTCATATGAATTTCTGTTCATATGATAACTCGCTCATATGTTTTTGTCAATATATTTTTATAAATTTCTGCAAAAAAATGAGAGGCTGCATCTTAGCACCCTCCCAAAATAAAAATTATCAGCTTTAAGACTCAACAGAGGCTATGATGCCGCCCTTTTCCACATAATAGCCGCATAAAAGTCCTGTTTCCATTATTTTAACCTCTGCAAGCGGATATCTTTTAAGAAGCCTTTTCTTAAATTCCTCTGCACCGTCGGCATTGAGGCAATGGGATATCATAAATCTTTTACATTCAAAGCCGCGCTTTGACAGCTCTTCTATGCAGCAATCCATAGATTTATGAAAATTTCTCGACTTGCCTATTACCTCCAAATCCCCCTTTTTGCTCACAGCTGCCAAAAGGCAGAGCCTGAGGGTTTTTATCGCTCTTCCCACTATGGGATTTATTCTTCCGTTGGTAATCAGATTGTCCACATTCTGAATCATGAAAAAGGTTTTTGATTTTTTTGCTGCAAGAGAAAGCTCACGGCATATATCCTCAAAGCCCATGCCGCTCTCAATAAGCCTTGCTGCCCTTTCTATAAGAAAGCCCATACCGCCGCTTCCGCAGCGGGAATCAAGGACGAAAATCTTTCTTTCAGGCTCATTTTCCAAAACCATGTCCCTGGCAATGAGAGCGCTTTGAAAGCTGCCTGAAACCTCGCCTGATATTGTTATGGCAATCACTGCATCACCCTTTTCCATAAGCAAACGCCAATCCTCAATGGAGGGGCAGGCTGTTCCCGTCTTTTTTTCCCCGCTGTCGAGCATACTCTGCATCTGATTTAAGGATGTGCTGCCGTCATCAGATATGGTCTTTTCACCAACTATTATTTTTAAAGGAGCTATTTTGAAGGATATGCCGTTTGAAGATTTCATATCTCTCAAATCAGCTCCGGAGTCATAGGCTATTGTCCATTCCATTATTTGTTACCTCTTTATAAATAGTAATATAACTTTAAATCCAGTATTTAATACTATATTATACATTTATAAATAACTTGTCAAGACAAAACATATGTGATATAATACCAAAAAAAGAAAATTGGGGGTAATTGATATAAATATTGAAAAAATAGATGAAATTTCAGAGGAAATATTAAAATTCACTATGCCCAGATATGATTATCTTCCCCATATATATCTCTATCTGGAGCAGGTGATAGATGAAGTGGTGTTTATTTTAAAGCCTGTTTTCGGAGATAATAGGGACAGGTGGATAACGCCGACAATGGTGGGAAATTATGTCAAGCAGGGGCTTTTGCCAAGGCCCTCGGGGAAGAAATATACCAAGGAGCATATGGCGTATCTTATTTATATAAGCACAGCCAAGCAGGTGCTTTCCATAAGTGAGATAAAAAGGCTTATGGACATTCAGAAGGAAACCTATCCCATAGCCGTTGCCTATGATTATTTCTGCTGTGAATTTGAAAATATGCTTCATGACATTTTCTGCAAAAAAGGTCAGATCTCCTTTGACTGCTCTGCAAAGGGTCTGGAGGCAAATGTTTTTCGCTCCACCATAATTTCTGTAAGCTGTGCCATTTACACAAGAAAAATGCTGGAAATTTATTAAAAACTCTGCAAAGAAGAAAAAAGGACACAAAGAGAATTGCTTCTCCCGGTGTCCTTTTTATCAATACAGCTTATCCTCCCCAAGCCCAAAGGATACCTTTAAGGCATCATTTATCTCGGTCATGGAGTTGTCGTCAAGCCTTCCCATCTTTTCCTTAAGACGCTTTTTGTCAAGTGTCCTTATCTGCTCTAAGAGCACAATGGAATCCTTTGTCAGACCGCAGTCATGGCTTTTGACCTCTATATGGGTCGGAAGCTTGTTTTTTTCCTTCTGGCTTGTTATGGCAGCTGCTATAACAGTTGGGCTGTATCGGTTGCCTATATCATTCTGAACTATCAATACAGGACGGATGCCACCCTGTTCTGAGCCCACAACGGGGCTTAAATCGGCATAGTAAATTTCTCCCCTTTTGACTGTCACCTTGTATCACACCCCGTCCTTTAAGTTTGCACTAATATTTTGAGCAGGGAGGGGGATTTTTAATCACAGCTTTTCAAAATATTAAATTTAACTTTGAAGGGGCCTCCCCTTTCCTTAACATACTATGCCGAAGTGTCCTCATTTGATAAGAAATGAACACTGCCCATAGGGAAATAAATTTCCTTTATTTTAAGTGTGGTTTTGTCAATAATTGCCTTGTAGAAAGAGGCAGATGCGGATAGATTTTTACCGTGAGCACTTATATCTCCGTCTGAAAGCTTCTGAAAGCCTTCAAACAAAAAGTATGCAGGGGAGTTTTCAAGCTCTGCAAAAACCTTAAAATCCTCACAGCAAACGCTTTTTTCCTCATAGCCCTGTGAAAAATAAAGAGGTGATGGCAGATTGTCAGAATAAAGCGTCAGATATATTCTTCCTGTCTCATCCTTTTCAAAAGCCCCCTTGAATTGCTTTTCCTTGAATGTGAGCAGAATTTCAGCTTTATCTATCGGCTCTTTGAATATTTTGTCCGCCCTGATTTTTTCAACATTTTGGCAGCCGGTAATCAAAAGCACCAAAAAAATTGATAAAATAACTCTTTTCAAAAGATATGTCTCCTTTCCATTGACATTGATAAATAGATATGTTACTATGCTATATAATATTTTAAACCCTTTGACGGGGAGAGTAAGCAATAAAGGACCTTTAAAGAGAATGGGGATAAGGTGAGAGCTCCATAGGTTCTTCTGCCGAAGTTCACCCCTGAGGGGCACGCTTGAATAAAGTAGAGTGTGACGGGCCTATCTTCCGTTAAAAGGATAAGAGAGCCGGCTTTTTGCCCGGAACTTGGGTGGTACCGCGGAAATTTTATCCTTTCGTCCCTTTTAGGACGGAAGGATTTTTTATTATTAACTGGGGTGATAAAATGAAGGAAAAGATAAGCTCGATTTTAAACGAAGCTTTAAAAGCTGTTGCTGCTGCCTCTACATTGGAATCTCTCGATGCAGCAAGAGTTAAGTATTTAGGAAAAAAAGGTGATCTTACAGCTATCTTGAAGGGAATGGGCGCACTCACTCCCGATGAGAGAAAGGAAGTGGGACTTCTTGCCAACGAGGCAAGGAGCAAAATTGAGGAGGAAATTTCCTCCCATCATCAGCAGCTTACAAAAATTCTTTTAGAGCAAAAGCTTTTGAGTGAGTCCATTGATGTGACAATGCCCGGTAAAAGCTTCCCAACAGGAAAGAAGCATCCTTTAAATCAGGTCTTGGAGGAGATTAAGGAGATATTTTTGGGAATGGGCTTTGACATGGTCGAAGGCCCTGAGGTGGAGCTGGACTATTATAATTTTGAGGCTCTCAATATACCCAAGGATCATCCTGCCAGAGACACACAGGATACCTTCTACATTTCCGACAATGTGGTTTTGAGAACACAGACCTCTCCTGTTCAGATAAGGACAATGGAGCAGAGAAAGCCCCCTATAAGAATAATTGCGCCCGGAATGGTTTACCGCTCCGATGCGGTGGATGCAACACACTCTCCTGTTTTCCACCAGATAGAGGGGCTTGTTGTTGATAAAAATGTCACAATGAGCGACCTTAAGGGAACATTGGACGATTTTGCAAAAAGACTTTACGGCGAAGATACAATAACACGCTTTAGACCTCACCATTTCCCGTTTACAGAGCCTTCTGCCGAGATGGATATTCAGTGCTTTACCTGTAAGGGAGAGGGCTGCCGTCTTTGCAAGGGAGAGGGCTGGATAGAGATTTTAGGCTGCGGAATGGTGCATCCTAAGGTTCTGGAAACCTGCAAAATCGATCCGGAGGAATATTCCGGCTTTGCGTTCGGCTTAGGACTTGAAAGAATTGCCATGAGAAGGTTCAATATAGACGATATGCGCCTTATCTATGAAAATGACAAGAGATTTTTAAAGCAGTTTTAAAGGAGGGAATGTAAATGGATTTATCCATGAGATGGTTAAATGATTATGTGGATATAAAGGGTATAGAGGACAGACAGTTTGCCGAGGATGTAACCATGTCCGGCTCAAAGGTTGAAAGAATTTCGCATGAGGCGGACACAATCAGGGGAGTTGTGGTGGGAAAGGTTCTCTCCATTGAAAATCATCCCAACGCCGATTCTCTGGTTGTATGCTCTGTGGATATCGGATGTGAGAATCTTACAATTGTAACAGGTGCCAAGAATTTAAAGGTGGGTGACAAGGTTCCGGTTGCTGTCAACAAAAGTGTTGTTGCAGGGGGAAAGGAGATTGTAAC
Organism: Oscillospiraceae bacterium; assembly: GCA_020024215.1. Classification (GTDB taxonomy): domain Bacteria; phylum Bacillota; class Clostridia; order Oscillospirales; family Ruminococcaceae; genus Yanshouia. The sequence goes on from JAHHUC010000047.1 coordinate 7,000, forward strand.
CTCCTCCTTAAGAGGTGTTGAAAGTCAGGGTATGTTCTGCTCCCTTGCAGAATTGGGCCTTACGGTCAATGATTTTCCCTATGCTGAGGAAAACGGAATCTTTGTTATAGAGGAAGATTGCCGGCTAGGTCAGGATATACACGATGCCATAGGACTTAATGATACAATAGTTGAATTTGAAATTACCTCCAACCGCCCGGATTGTCTTTCTGTTTTAGGCTTGGCGAGGGAGGTTGCAGCAACCTATGACCTGCCCTTTGCTCCTCCTTCCCCGAAGGTGGAAAGTGAAGAGGGGGATATAAACGAGCTTTTGAAGGTAGAGGTTAAAAACAGCGAGCTTTGCAGAAGATATGTTGCAAGAGCTGTCAGGGATGTAAAGGTAGGCCCCTCACCCAGATGGCTGAGAGAAAGGCTGAGAGCCTCCGGTGTAAGGCCTATAAACAATATTGTGGATATAACCAACTTTGTTATGCTTGAATACTGCCAGCCTATGCACGCCTTTGACATAGACAATGTAAAGGGCAGAAGGATTGTTGTAAGAAATGCAAATGAAGGCGAAACAATCACCACACTTGATGATATAGAGAGAAAGCTTTCACCTGAAATGCTGGTTATTGCAGATGAGGAAAAGGCATCTGCGGTGGCAGGAGTTATGGGCGGAAAGGACAGCGGAATAAACGAAAACACAACCACTGTCATCTTTGAGAGCGCCAACTTTCTGGGAAGCTCTGTCAGAAAGACCGCTCAGAAGCTGGGCATCAGAACCGAGTCCTCGGGAAGATTTGAAAAGGGACTGGATTCAAGGGTGTGCCAAGAGGCTGTAAACAGGGCATGCCAGCTTGTTGAAATGCTTAAAATCGGCAAGGTTGTCGGCGGATTGATAGATGTTGACAACGATGTCCATGAAAAAAAGAGAATACCCTTAAATTATGAATGGATAAACAGCTTTTTGGGAATAGAGCTTACAGCTGATGAAATGAAGTCAATTTTAAGAAAGCTGGATTTCACAATTGACAAAGATGATGTGATACCGCCCTCCTTTAGAATTGACATCAACCACAAGGCGGATGTGGCAGAGGAAATTGCAAGATTTTACGGCTACAACAAAATCCCTGCAACACCTGTAAAGGGAGCCTGCTGCGGAACTGTAACAAGGAGGCAGCACCTTGAGAAGGTGGCAGATGAGGCCATGCTCTCACAGGGACTTTATGAAATCTGCACATACACATTTATTTCACCAAAGCTTTTGGATAAGGCTCTTGTTCCCTCTGACAGCCCCTCAAGAAACTTTGTGAAGATTTTAAATCCCTTAGGAGAGGAAACCTCTGTTATGAGAACAACTGCAATTCCCTCCATGCTTTCAACACTCTCTCTTAATTACAACAACAGAAATTCCGAGGCAGCCTTATATGAGCTGGCAAAGGAATATGTTCCTAACAAATCGGCAGACGAGCTTCCGAATGAAAAAACTGCACTTGTGATAGGTATGTATGGTGATGACATCGATTATTATCGCCTTAAAGGTGTGGTGGAGGCCTTTTTGGATTCCTTTGCAATCACCGACTGGGATGTGGAGCCTGTTCACAACAACCCGACCTTCCATCCAAGAAGATGTGCCGAGTTTATGGTAAACGGTGAGACTATCGGAATTTTGGGAGAGGTGCATCCAACAGCTGCCGGCAACTTCGGCATAGAAGGCAGGGTTTATATTGCAAGGCTTGATTTTGACAGGTGCTGCCTTTTGTCAAAATGGGGAGAAAAAACATATAGGAGTATGCCCAAATTCCCTGCCTCTGCAAGGGATCTGGCACTTCTTTGTGATGAGGATATGCCTGTTCTTCGCCTTGAAAAGGCAATAAAGAGCGCTGTGGGAGAAATTTTAGAGGAGATAAGCCTCTTTGACATTTATAGAGGGGAGCAGATTCCCAAGGGCAAAAAGTCAATGGCATTCTCTTTAAAGCTAAGAAGTGCAGACCACACATTGAATGAAGAAGAGCTTAGCTCTGCCATGAAAAAGGCTGTGGATAAGGCAATTTCCATGGGCTGTCAGCTGAGGGCATAAAAGATTTACAAAATAAACTTGTATTCCTGCCCTCTTTTGTGTATTATATATTGGAGAGGTGATTTATATGCAAGAGCCAACAAGATCTTTTTCCATATACGAGGATAAGGAAACCGAGGTAAGAGAAATTCTGACCTCAATTTACGATTCGCTGAAGAAAAAGGGATACAATCCCATAAATCAGATTGTAGGTTATATATTGTCCGAGGATCCTACTTATATCACAACCTATAACAACGCAAGAAGCTTGATAAGAAAACTTGACAGGGATGAGCTTTTGCAGATTTTGGTTAAATCCTATCTCGGTGAATAAAATCAATATAGGGGGTCTGCAAAATGGCTAAGGCTAAGGGAAGCAGCTTTCCTCTTTACAGGGGAAAGGCGCTGGTCCGCTCGGGAAATACCGTTTATTACGGAAATCCAACCGACCCTTTTGTAGCAATGCTTCAAATTGTGTCATCTCATGACTTTAAGGGAAATAAAATTTCCGATAAGGTCATGGTACAGATTCTTGCAACAGACGAGTCTCTGCCCATGCAGGAAAGGCTGATCAAAAGAACCGAGAAAAATGGTCTTTACAATGCTCTCGCCATAGCTTGTATATGGCTTGAGAGGCTTGAAGAAGAGAAAAAGGCTTAAAAGGGTCCTTTAAAATTGGAAAAAGGCGGGATTTTCCCGTCTTTTTTTGTACAAATAAGCTGCTTGCAGCCATATATTGAGAGCTTTTTTCAATTTAACTTTACTTTTTTATTGACAAAATTCATATTTGTGTTAAAATACAATTTGCAATCCATTTGCAAATTAACAACAGAAAGAGGTAAAAAAGAGGTAAATATGAAAAAGTTATTGTCCTTTTTACTTTCTGCCGCACTTATGGCTTCACTGGCAGCCTGCGGTGATAATAACAAAACTTATGAAGAAAAGGCAGAAAGCAGCTCTCCTGAAAGAAAGACCATAGCTGTAACAATTCTTCCCCAAAAGGGCCTTGCAGAGGCAGTTTGCGGCGACAGATATGAGGTTAAAGCCGTGATCCCACCCGGAAGCAGCCCTGAAAACTATGAAATATCACCTGCCGAGATGGAAAAGCTTTCAAAGGCGCAGGTGCTGTTTTCAATAGGTGTGGAGGCGGAAAACACAAAAACCTTTGCCTCCATTTTTGAAAAGGTAAGAGTTGTTCCGCTGCATGAAAAGGTGGCTGAAAAATTTGAGGAGCTTACAATTGATGAGGGAAGAGATCCCCACATATGGCTTTCTCCCAAAAGAGCAGTATTGATGGTGGAGGTTATGGCAGATACCTTAGGCGAGATGTATCCTGAGGATAAGGCCTTCTTTAAGCAGAATTCCGAGTCTTACATTAAAAAAATCAATGAAGCTTCCGATGAAATAAAGGAAATTTTAAAGGGCAGAGAAGGGGAGACATTCATCTGCTTCCACCCTGCATTTAATTATTTTGCCGATGAGTTTTCCCTGAATATGATGGCTTTGGAAAAGCATGGCAAGGAAGCAACTCCCATGGACTTAAAGGAAATTATTGATGCTGCAAAGGAAAAGGGAATAAAAACTGTGTTTACACAGGCTGAAACCGATTCCCGTCAGGCAAAGGCATTTGCCGAGGAAATAGGCGCCAACATTGTGGTTTTAGACCCTCTTTCAGAAAACTATGTTGAGAATTTAAAAATAATGGCAGAAGCTTTTAAAACAGCTAAATAACAGCAGCTTCAAAATAGAAAAAATCCGATGCGGTATATTGATACAGCATCGGATTTTTCATTTATAATTTATTCAACATTTATAAAGTTGGAAGATGGCAAAAATATCCTTTTATATCTGCCTTATCTTTTAGCCTTGCTTAAAGTCTGTATTTTATAAAAAGAAGGTAAAATAAAGCAAAAATCAGAAGCAGCACAATAACTGAAAGTGCCAGCATGGCAGTAAAGACAGCAGGGAAGGACAAGGGCTTATTTTGCTGCGTGCCCATTTTTCTTACAAGCTCCTCAGAAGTGCCGTCATCAATAAAGCCGTACAGAATGTCATAAGGCTCAAATTTTGGGGATGAAAGTATCAGGGAAACAGTATCGCCCACCTTAAATTCTCCGTCGCTGTTGTTTTTATTTAAGCACACAGGGTCCTTGCAGCAAAAGGAATATTTTACCTCATTTTGTACAAGCTTTTGCTTTTTTTGCTTTTGGCGATCCTCTCTTGATTTTTTCCCTTCATGATTTTGGTGCATGAGCAAAAGCTCCACCTTGTAACGGCCAAAGCGAAGGCGTTTTTGGATTGATACTGTGGCACTTGTTACACGTTTGGCACTTAAACCTACAACAGATCTGGCTTCTATTATCATCACACGAATGCCGAATATGTAAATTGGAGCCAGAATTGCCAAAAGCACATATCCAACCAAAACACCGGCAGTATTTTTAGGCGGTGTGGTAAGAAGTATCAGCAGATAAATACTGGGAAAGGAAAAAAAGCCGCCTGCTGCTAAGGAGGACACAATTATTTTGCGTATAATATGCTTCTTTGCTGATTTATTTGATCTTTCAAAGCGTTCTTCAATAGTCATATGCTTTACTCCTATAATTTAGGGCAGTTAAGGAAAAGCCTGTGCCTTTTCTGTTATTTTCACCCGGCATATAAGCTGAGTTTGATCTAATCATCTGTCAGCCCGATTTTTCTTTCCAGCTCAATGAGATTATCCTCTCCTTTTGCATAGAGCAAAAGATAGTTGTTTTCTTCATTGTAGAGTGCAATTCCCTCTTTGTGACACACATCATACAGATGAAATTTGTTTCCCTCTGCGATCTTGTCTGAAATTCCCTCTATGTCTGTAAAGAAGGAAAGAAGCTGAGCCTTTGAAGGTTTAATATTACTGCTGCACCACTCTCCCATGCTAAGTCCCGGCAGCTTATCCTCTATAATGCACTGTAAAAATTCGGCAGCAAGATAGCCGTCTAAAATTCCGACAGGATTCCAAATTTTGTCGTCATCATCTGTTTCCATTTCATATACATAACAGCTTCCTATCTCTACAGAAGCAAGGAATACATACTGATTTTCCTCCAAAAATACTATCTTTCCGTTTTTGCGCTTTCTCAAATTGGATATGCGCCTTATGGTGTTGTATGTGGTAAAATACTCATTAGGCAGATATTCATAAAATTCCTTTAAGGGAAGTGGCAGCTCATTTCCCAGCCGCTTTTCTGCTTTTTCGATCTGTTCTTTGGTGGTGTATGTTCCTGTGATCCCTGCAAAGTCATGTATGTATTTTAAGATAGGTGCAATTGATAAAAGGGGACGCTCCTTTGGAATTTTTCTGATTTCCTTTACAGGCTCTGTTTTTGTGGGGGTTACATTACCATTCTGACTTCTGTACCACTCAAAGCGTATGCCAGATTCCTTTATAAGCTTTTCCAAAGGCTGGTCGGAATCTGCCCACACCACCCAGTCATAGCAGTTGGGCAGATCAAATGAAACCCTGATAAAGTCATAGTTGTTAAGTGCCCAAACAGATGGATCACCATTATATCTGCATACATCTGCATACGGAGTAAGATCCTTTTGGTCAGGCAGGGGTGTGAAAGCTTTTTTAAACCACTCATAGCCTTCAAAGCTTGCATCATAGTCCGCAAGAATAATGCTTTTGGCATTTTTGGCAATTTGAGAAGCTATGAGAGGAAGCATTATATTGCTGATCGACCTTATATATATGTTTTTTTTAATTGGTATGGGCTTTTGCGGATTTCTTTTGGGAAACTTAGAATTAAAGGATAAGCCGTACACTTTTCTGTTTTCCTTATGAGCAAAATTTGAATAGGTACTGGTATTTGTAAAAGTATCTTTAGGTTCCACAGAAACAGCAGGGCCGAATGCTGTCTTTTCTCCTGCAAAAATGGGTAAAACCTGATATAGATCAGAACGGTCATCAACAGTTCTTGGCATCCACTCATCAACAGGTATCATGAAGCAGTTGCTAAAGAGAGGGTCTTTTGTTGAAACATTGAGGTAAAGCTGTCGGACAGATTCAGGAAGATCTATCCCAAGCTCTTTTTCTTTTTCCCTTATTTCTTTTTCTGTAGTTGTGGGAGCCGGATGCTCTTTATTGGATAAAAGCTGTTTTAAATTTTCTAAAAACATATTTTTTCCTCCTGAATATTTTCTTTGATCTGCCTTGATTTGTTTTTAACATACTCTGATTTTTCATATAGGCTGTATTCTCTCTTTTTGCTTAAACATTCCTCAAAGTATTCCAGTTCCGCAGCTGTGACTTCTTCTTCATCCATGTGTTTAAGCGTATAATAGCAGTCTGTTATCATAAAGCAGTCTGAATCCCAAATATTCCTGCTTTCCAGTTCATTTTGTATTTGAAGCCTTACACTTTCATGTGAAGCCCTGTTGCTTAGTATATCATGTATTATCCTTATGAGTATTTCTGCAAATTCCTTATCCATATTATCTGACCTTAAAATTTTTACAGCTGAAAAAGTGTGATTTTTTATTCTTTGTCCCAATCAGCAGGAATATTTTTTCTCATTCCAAAGCTTTTGAGTATAAATTTATCTTCTTCATGCTTAAAGACCACATCAAACTCTGTATTTTCCCTCATGCCATAATATTCAATGCTTACTTCATTTGGAGCTTTAAGCCTTATATAAGCTGCCTCATAGCTTTGAGCAAGGTTGCTGTTATTATGTATGTCATCATATCTTTGAGCAATCATATCCAGCTTCCATAGATTTTCAGCTAAAAAGGCAATGAAGGGCTTTAATTTTTCAAAATCTTCCTTATCGTCATCTAAATAAACAAAAACATCATCATAGAATTTGTCATTGTGATAAATCAAAACCTCTCTTTCATCTGTCAGCTCTAATTTATCAATATCTGTTATCAGCTTATCAAAATCTGCATAGCGCTTTTTTAACATGGCTTCTCCCATTCCTTTCTTTAAGAATACTTATGGAAGCTATTGGCTTTCTCTTTCCTTTATTCCTCCTTGTCACGGCAAATCACAGATAATATATATTCCCACTCAATCATTATAAACGGCTGCCTGTAATAGAGGTTTTCAATGTCATACAGCAGATCCATGTACTCTTTTATGTTGCCCCTTTCATATTCCTTGACAGCTATGTAGAAAAGTGCCTTAGCCTGATAACGCTCTGAAAGCACCGGGGGAATAGAGCTTATCCTCTCCATAAGCTGCTCCTTTGTGTACCTGCCTGTGATAAATTGGGCTGATGCAAATTCATATGAAAGCTCTTTTTTGTTTTTCAGCCTTGCTTCAAGAAGATCTAAGCTTTGCTTTTTTGCCTTTTCATCATTGAGCATAACTGCTTCATAATACATGATGCAAAAAAGCTCGGTTCTTGAAATATCCTGATAGACTGCGTTTCTTCCTTTATACAGTGTATCTATGGCATCGGGCATATTAAGCTCCATTTTTGCTATGCTGCATGCGATGTAATTGTAAGCAGAGCTTCTGTCAGGTCCGCTAATCCTGTTGTCATTTTTGAATATTTCCTCACAGCATACATCTATAACCCTGCTGTATCTTTTATCTCCCATAAGTGCCAATATATAATTTTTGGGAAGCAAATCGGAAAATTCGGGATTCTGATTGCAAAAGGCGGCATTTTCTTCATATATTTGGCAGAACTCGCCGAATCTTTTGGCTGTGATAAGTTTGAAAAGGCTCATATAAAATTCCCCTCGATATAATATAATAAATGATGTCAGCTAAAGTATAATATAAATCAGTGCTTTTTTCAACCGTGCCAATATAGCGATATAAAGGCAAAAAGCCCATCCTGATATTGCGCTGCAATACCAAGACGGGCTTTATCAAATCAATCCTTAAGCCAGCTCCAGAAGGATTTTCTCTTTTGGTAGTTCTTATCAGAAAGGCTTGCCTCAAATTCCTTTAAAGCCTGCTTTTGCTTTAATGTCAGAGACTTTGGCACCTCGATGGAAATTCTCACATACTGATCTCCCTTGCCCCTGCCGTTTATATATGGCACACCTCTTCCTTTAAGTCGGAAAACGGTCTGAGGCTGTGTTCCCTCAGGAACATTGTATTTTACCTTGCCCTCCAATGTGGGAACTGTTATCTCATCTCCTAAAACTGCCTGTGTGAAGGTTAAGGGTATCTCGCACCAGATGTCATAACCATCACGCTCAAATATCTTGTGGGGCTTTACAGAAACGGTCACATTTGCATCTCCGGCAGGTCCGCCGTTGACACCTGCATCTCCCTGACCTCTCAATGTAAAGGTCTGACCGTCATCAATGCCGGCAGGTACAGACACATTAAGCTTCTTTGTTATCTCAACTCTTCCGTTGCCGGAGCACTTTTTGCAGGGATTCTTGATTATTTTGCCCCTTCCGTGACAATCGGGGCAGGGCTTTGTTGTCTGAACAACACCTAAAAAGGTTCTCTCGGTGGATTTTACCTGACCTGTTCCGTGGCAGGTCTGACAGGTTTCGGGTGAGGTTCCCTTTTCTGCTCCTGTGCCGCCGCAATCGGGGCAGACCTCACGCTTATGGATACTTATATCCTTTTTGCAGCCTAAAGCTGCCTCTTCAAATGTAAGCTCCAGAGAATAGTTTACATCTCTTCCCCTCATAGGACCATTGGGATTTCTCGCCCTTGTAGAGCCGCCGAATCCACCGAAAATATTTCCGAATATGTCGCCTAAATCCATATCATCAAAGCCGCCAAAGCCGCCGGGGCCATAGCCTCCGCCATAGGATGGATCCACACCTGCGTGTCCGAATTGGTCATAGCGGGCGCGCTTTTGGCTGTCGGAGAGAACCTCGTAAGCCTCGCCTACCTCCTTGAACCTTGCTTCGGCTTCCTTGTCATTGGGGTTAAGGTCGGGATGATATTTTTTTGCAAGCTTTCGGTAAGCTTTTTTTATTTCGTCCTCAGTAGCGCCTTTTGAAAGGCCCAGCACCTCATAGTAATCTCTTTTTTCAGCCAAAAAAATCAGTCCTTATCAATATCAATTCCGTAGTATCATACCACATTGATATAAAATTTAAAAGTCTTTTTTAACTCAACAATTGGTACCCTTTAAGGGTACCAATCATTTTTCTTATTTCAATTTACAATTAGTCGGCATCCTTAAAGTCAGCATCAACAACATTGGGATCGCCGTTGCTGCCGGGCTCTTTGTTGTCGCCGGGGTTGGGATTGCCTCCTTGTGCAGACTGAGCCTTTGCAGCCTCCTCATAAATCTTCTGGGAAACCTCGCCGAATTTCTTCTGAAGAGCTTCGGTGGCTGTCTTGATCATATCTGTATCTGTGCCCTTTAAGGCTTCCTTCAAAGCGTCAATGGACTTCTGCAAATCCTCCTTTGTGGAGGCATCAAGCTTGTCGCCTAATTCGCTCATAGCCTGCTCTGTCTGATAAACAGCGGAGTCGCCGGCGTTTCTGATGTCTGCCTGCTCGCGGATCTTCTTATCCTCCTCGGCAAACTTTTCTGCGTCCTTTACAGCCTTATCAATATCTTCCTTGCTCATATTGCCGGAGGAGGAGATGGTGATGTGCTGTTCCTTGCCTGTGCCCTTATCCTGTGCAGATACATGGACAATTCCGTTGGCATCAATGTCAAAGGTTACCTCAATCTGAGGAACACCTCTTCTTGCAGGAAGAATACCGTCCAATTTGAAGAGGCCCAAGGTCTTGTTGCCGGAAGCCATTTCTCTTTCACCCTGAAGAACATGGACCTCAACAGATGTCTGGTTGTCAGCAGCTGTGGAGAATACCTGGCTCTTCTTTGTGGGGATTGTTGTGTTTCTTTCAATAATCTTTGTGCATACTCCGCCAAGTGTTTCAATTCCCAAGGAGAGGGGAGTTACATCCAGAAGTAAAAGTCCCTTTACATCGCCCTTTAATACACCGCCTTGCAAAGCAGCGCCCAAGGCTACACATTCATCGGGGTTGATGCCCTTGAAGGGTTCCTTGCCCATAAAGTTTTTAACAGCCTCAACAACTGCGGGAATTCTTGTGGAACCGCCCACCAGAAGGATCTTGTCAATGTCGGAGGGGCTGAGTGAGGAATCGCTCAAAGCCTGCTTTACAGGTCCCATTGTGGCGTTTACAAGGTCAGAGGTCAATTCGTTGAATTTTGCCCTTGTGATGGTGATGTCCATGTGCTTAGGGCCTGTTGCGTCTGCTGTGATGAAGGGGAGGTTGATCTGTGAGGAGGTCATGGCAGAAAGCTCAATCTTAGCCTTCTCGCTGGCTTCCTTCAATCTCTGCATAGCCATCTTGTCAGAGGAGAGGTCAATGCCGTTTTCCTTTTTGAATTCAGATACCAAAAAGTCGATGATTCTCTTGTCAAAGTCATCTCCGCCCAGCTTGTTGTTTCCGGCTGTTGCCAAAACCTCCTGAACTCCGTCGCCCATTTCGATGATGGATACATCG
>JAHHUC010000048.1 GCA_020024215.1 Oscillospiraceae bacterium
ACAATGCCGTTATAGAGGTAACTGCCAGCTTTGATCAGATTTCAAGCGTTATACAGAACAATTCTGCTACCGCAGAGCAAAGTGCTGCTGCCAGTGAGGAGCTTTCCGGACAGGCACAAATGATGAAGGATCTGGTAGGAAAATTCCAGCTTGAAGAAAATTGTGATTATGACAGCTATTCCAACCAGGCCATCGGCGAGGACTATGCAGGTGATGATATGCCAAAGGAAAACCGTCGTGAGGCAGGCTTTAGAAATCCTGCTGAAAAATATTGATGTTGATATTACCAAAGCCTATGCTGCACTCTCTTTTTAGAAAAATTCTTTTAGGGGCTTTAAAAGCTTTTTAATATTTGCGTTCTTCATAATTTTATATCCATATACCGAGCAAAAACGGCTGCACAGATTTTTCCTTGCAGCCGTTTTTGCCATTTATTCCAACAAATTTTTAAAAATAAGCTTAAACATCCAATCTTTTAAAGTTGGGTAAATTTTTTCTCTCTTGCTTTTTCATTCCTTTTAAATATAAGAATCTTGTCTTTTTATTCAAATTGCTGCAACAGATGCTCAGCAAATAAATTAAAGAGCAGCATTTATGCCGTACAAAAAGCAATGTTATTTTCGGATAATACAAATATCCTGTGTTCCGGAGCAAAGAAGCTCTGTATGCCGTTCAAATTTTGTGAAACCTGATGCTTTGGCAGCATCCTCAATTTCATTTTTCAGAACGCCTAAATCCATTCCTTGAAAATAATAAGGGAGATAGCCCAAAACCATATCCCACGGCCCGGTATGGTCAGGCGAGATACCTTCTCCTACAACCAGCAGCACACCACCCGGGTTAAGGGCTAAACAGCATTTTTTAAGAAGCTGCTCCATATTTCCCTTGGCAAAAAGCATAACTCCTATTGCCAGTATCAAATCATAGCCGCTGCCCAGCTCATCTGTCATAAAATCCCCGATTTTTACAGCAGCTCTGCCCTCAAGACCTGCATCCTTGACAGATTGCTCAATCAAATCAGGCATAATGAGATCAAAAAGCACACCTGAGCGATCTTTTTTATCTGCAATTACCGAAAGCCCCAGCAAGCCGGCAGCACAGCCCAAATCCAGAATATGGTGTATTGCTTCGTTTTCCGGCAAGGAGCGCACTATTTTTAACAGCTCCTCCTGTCGATAACCCCTCTGGGCGTTTCTCAGCGCATTGCCATATTGCTCAAAATCAAGGCTTTGCTCCATTTGCTTGGTTGTACCGGGACCTTTTTCAACCAGTTTTTTTACATCCATAGGAGCATTTCCCTCATTCTGGCTGTAAAACAGGAGGAAATCCCCCAGATACTCCTTTGTCCCCTTTACCAGATAGCGGTTTGCCTCACTTGTATTTTCATAGCAGTCCCTTTTCTTATCGACAAATCCCACTGAAACAAGTGCAGACAAAAGATATTCTGTATTTTTGACGTGCCAGCCCATTTTTTCTGCCAGCGCCCTTGCTGTGACAGGCTCTGTCAAATGTGAAAATACATCAAGCTCCATTGCAGAGCTGATGAGCCTTTCATATAAGTTTAGAAAAGGCAGCGCAGTCAATTGTTCCCAAACAGATATGTTTTTCATAATAATTCCTCCCTTTGTTCCGCCAAATTTACCATAAAGGCAAAATCTTAGATGTATGCTGCATCCCTGAGAGTATTCTATCAGAAACTGTTGCTGCCTGTTACTCTGAAAGGACACAGATTGCTCTTGCAGGACAAAGGCGTTTTTCCTCTGTTTTAACTGTCTTTAAGGGACAAAGTCTGTCTTATAAGGATAACACTTTGGTCTTATATTTTGCTAAAGTGTTGTTAAATCCCAAAGTGAAAAGGAGAAATTTTTATGAAATATGGAATGTTTGGCATAATGATGCCACTGCTTGTGCAAAAAACGGCAATGACATATCTTGCAGACATTGCACCGGATATTAAAGCCTCTGACATCAAAAAGGAATTTAAAGGCATTATTGAGCGTCAGACAGATATTGGAGGAAGAAAAAACAATCTGATTTTAGGTCTTTATCTGGCGGCATATCTTCTGGCAGTGTATAAAACCTGCCCTCAAAAAATAACAGATGAGGTTTTCAAGGGCCTGGTGCATACACTCTGCTATTCTGATATCATGAGAAAAATGAGTGAGGGAAAAGAATTTTTCACAGAAAAAAACATGAAAACAAGAGAAAGGCTTGCAGAGGATCCTGTTTTCAATTCCTACCCTGAAAATTGGAAATACACATTTTCCTATGATATGAAAATTCCGGAATGTACCATAACCTATTCTGAATGTGCCATATGCCATATGGCAAAAAGAGAGGGCTGCGCCCATCTTGTAAAATATATGTGTGTAATTGATTTTGCCAATCAGGAGCTTATGGGGAACAAACTGATTCGCACAAAGACACTTGCAAACAACGATAGCTGCTGTGATTTTCACATCATAGGCAAAAAAAGAAATCCCTGATTTATTTTTATTCTCTAAAAAACGTCTCCCTTCTATATTCAGAAGGGGCACAATTAAATTTTTTGCGGAAGGCCTCAGCAAATTTGCTGGGGCTTTCATAGCCTACCTGAAAAGCAATATCGCCGACGCCGGCGGATTTTTCCTTGAGCAGCTCGGCGGCAAGCTGAAGGCGGTACTCACGCAAATATGCCTTGACGGACATTCCATATACGCCCTTAAAGCAGGTTTTCATAGAGGTGAGCGGAATTTGAAATTTATCTGACAGCTCCTCTAATGTTTTATGCTCCTGCGGATGCTCTGTAAGATAGGCCTGTATTTCCTTTACGGCCTTCACCTGATTGTGGTTGAAATATACAGGCTGTATGGGGCTTGAAGCTTTTTGTGAGCACAGACAGTGCAAAAATTCAAGCACCTTCATTCTTATGCTGCCGTCTTTGCTTTCTTCTTTCATAAAATAAAGCTCGGACATGATATGCTCTAACACATTTTCCCTGTAAATAATGAGATGGTTTCCTTTTTTAAGACTGTCTGAAAGCTTTTTTAAATCAATATGCAACTGCCCTACAAGCTTTTCTATATCCATTATATACTGCTGTGCAGCCTGTGTATCTATGATAAGATTAAGACCGTGATAGTGAGAAAGCGGAAAGGAATTTTGCTTTGGCTGACAAAAGGGCAGATTTATAGATAGATCTCCCGGGCCTAAATAAAAACATTCCCCATTCTGATATTCCCCCTCAAAACGTCCCTCCCTGCAATGCTGTATGGAAATTACATTTGGAGGAAAGGCAACATTATTTTTTGAAAAATCCAGATGCTCTGTGTGTATATCCTGAAAGATAAGCATTGCCCCGGGAAAAAGCTCAATGCTCTTTACAACACAGCTGTCCTTTGTCTTTTCTGACAATTTTGGCTTCTGCTCATATATTTTGGTGTTCTGCCCATATAGGCATTTTACATTAAAAGGAAAAGAGCCGATAGGCTGACCTTTGGCGCTTAAAGGTTTTTTCCTCACAGCAACCCTAAAAACTCCCCTTATTTTTTTTGCATTGGAAATATGGCCTTTGCTGCAAAGCGGCTGTATGCTTTTTTCTTTACAGCCGCTTCTTTCTGCCGCTTTTTTATATATTGCATAGTGGCTCACTTTTTTTCCCCCCTTTACCTGACATTATATCACAGGATTTATATTGAACAAGCCATTTATATTATGTATCAAAGCCTTTATGACAAAAGGCTCTGCTGAACCTTATGCAAAATTTTCAAAATATCTCCTGAGGTCTTTTTTTATTGCGGGCATGAGGGGAATTTTTTCTCTGCTGATTATTTTTTAAAATTACAGATTCACAAGACGATTTTCTTCCATGAAAAGGATTTTATGGCAGATTTTTTCTATCAGCTTACTTTCATGACTTATTACAATCAAGCCCAGATTTCTCTTTTTTACAATCTCTAACAAATTTTTCCATATATTAGCCTGTGTAATGCCGTCAAGCATGGTTGTCATCTCATCTGCAATGAGATATTTTGTTTTTGGATTCAATGCCCTCACAATAGAAAATCTCTGCAATTCACCTGAGGAAAGCTCGATAGGATAGCGCTCTTGCCATTCATCACGAATCCCAAACAGCTCAAGCAGCTCTTTATCCGGAGTATAGCTTTCTTCAAGAATATCCCTCATCCGCCAAAGCGGGTTCATTATTTTTTCAGGATGCTGATAAATAAGCTGCACTTTGCGATATTCCCTTTCCTTATGAGTCTCCTTATTGATTTCAACACTGCCTTCCTTTGGCTTGATAAAATCTGCCATAATCTTAGCCAGGCTGGTCTTACCGCAGCCGCTGTAACCAAAGATTCCCATGCACTCCCCTTCTGCTAACTCAAAATTAACATCACGGAAAATCCACTCATTCTTATTGTAATAAAATCCTAAATTTTTTGCTGACAATGACATCTATTTCACCTCAATAAATTCATTTTGCGGCAAAGACCGCCACAGCCTCTGGGAGTATTCATTTTGAAGCCTCTCCCCATTTTTGCAAAAGAAGCTGCTTGGCGCAGTCTCAATGGTTTTGCCCTCGTTAAAAACAGTTATCCTGTCTGCTATTTTAGCTGCGGAAATAATGTCATGTGTAATCAGCATAACGCCCATCCCTTTATCTGCAAGATAGCGCAGCTGGGAAAGAAGCAGATCCAGCACAGACTGATGAATACCCGGAGTTGGCTCGTCGGCGATAATCAATTCTGTATCCGGGCTTATGCAGGTTGCAAATAAAACACGCCTGAGCATACCCCCTGAAAGCTGATAGGGATAAAGCTCCCCATCTGATTTTTTTAATCCGAATTTTAAAAAGAGCTGCTCCTGCATGGCAGAGCGTTTTTTCTTGCTGCCCAAAAAGCCTATTCTGACCTGATTTTTAACCTTCATGGTGGGGTCAAGATAGTTGACAGATTGTGGGATAAAGGCAATTTTTCTCCCTCTGTATTGTTTTATTTTCTGTTTACTCAAAATTTCGCCGTTATAAAAAATATCGCCGCTCACAATGGCGTTTTTTGGCAATATATCCATAATTGCATGGGCAAGAAGGCTTTTTCCTGAACCGCTTGCACCCACTATGGCAAGAATTTCCCCTCGATTGAGCTGTACATCAAACGAGCTGATAGGTGTGCCGGTGAATTTTTTCAACCCCTTTTTATACTGTTCAAAGGAAATGGACATATCCTTTACTTCTAACAAAAAGCTGCTCATTTGCCGCCTCCTTTAAAGATACCTTGTCTGTGGATTTTGTAACAGCCTCATAGATTCTCCTATACTGTCAAAGCACTTTACCAAAATTATCAGAGAAAGCCCGGGCAGAATTACAAGCCACCAATTTCCGAGAGAAATATGCTTTGTAGCCTCTGAAAGTATGATGCCGATTGACGGCTGCTGTGCAGAAAGTCCGAAGCCTAAAAATGTCATTGAGGCTTCATGGAGAATGACATGGGGAAACAGCAGGATAAATCCGATGAATATTTGTGGGAAAATGGCAGGGAGAATATGCTTTTTTACAATAAACCACCTGCTCTTGCCAAGATTTTTTGAAAGGAGGATATATTCTGAATTTTTGATATTGTTTACCTCATTTCTTATAACTCTTGCCAAGGCAGGCCAATGTGTAACTGCTGTTGCCACAATAACACCATATGCACCCTTTCCCACGGTAAAGGAAATCAGAATCATAAAAATCAAGTGGGGCATACCGATGAACATATCCACAAACCACATGATTATCCTGTCTGTTTTCCTGCTGCCGACGGCGGCTAAAATGCCCAGAAAAAGAGCGATGACAACACCCATAAAGGCCCCCAGAATTCCCACATATAAAGAAAATTGCAGCCCCTTTATTGTCCTTAGAAACATATCCCTGCCCAAAGAATCGGTTCCAAACCAAAAGTCTGACGACGGCGGCAGATTCTTTAAGGAATGGTTTGTATTAAGAGCTGCATCGCTCAATGTCAGGTTAAGCACAGCAATAAGGCCTATAATAATTACAGAAACAAGGATTGAGGCAATAACCCTGACTCTCATATCTATTTTCATGATTACCTCCTTAATGCAGGGTTTAAAAGACTGTTGAGAATATCTGCTATGCTGTTTCCGAGAAAAACAAATACGGCGCCTATCATCACAATGGCAAGCAGAAGAGGTGTGTCACCTTTTAATCCGGCTTCTGTGAGGGTTGAGCCTAAACCGGGATAGGAAAACACCTGCTCAGCCAGCACAGAGCCGCCGAACAATTCCCCAAAGTAGGAAAAATGTATAGTCACAGCCGGCACAATTGCATTTCTTATGCAGTGGTTGCGAAAAATGCTGAAATTGCTCTCCCCTCGTGCCTTTGCAAATAAAACATATTCACTGTTGAGCACATCAAGCATTTTCTCTCTTGTGTGCAGTGTGACATTTGCTATGCCAAGCACACTCAATGTAAATGTTGGCAGAATCAGATGCTTTATTTTATCTTCTAACGACACCTCCGAGCTTAACATTCCGATGGGGGATGAAATGCCGATGGGGAATAAGCCCAGATAAACGGAAAAAATCAAAAGAAAAATCAGGCCTATCCAAAAGGTCGGAACAGCTGCCTGCAAATAGGAAAACCATTTTATAATCCTGTCTGATAATCTGCCATGGTTAAATGCCGCAATTGTTCCAAGAAGAAAGCCCAGCACACCGGATATCACCCAGGATATTCCCATCAAAGCAGCGGAGGCTTTGGCTCTTAGCTTTATTATTTCAATTACAGGCTGCCTGTGAACCAGAGACATTCCCAAATCCTTGTGAAGCAGATTTTTAAGCCATCTTAAATATTGCATGGCTGCGGGCTGATTCAATCCGTGATATTCTGCAATGCGCTCATATTGCTCCATTGTAAGGGACGGATCATAATTTACACTTGCCAATACCGGGTCTACCGGCGAGATTTTAAGCAGGGCAAAGGACAATATGGAAACACCTAAAAGCAAAAGCAGGCAGCGCAGCAAGTTTTTTACAATGAGCCAAGATAAATCCTTCATAAATAATCACCTCTTTTGACAGCAGAGAGATCACACAGAAAGATCCCTCTGCTGTTCTTTATTAAAACAGTTTTTGCTATTTTGAAATATCCTTCCAGCTCCACTGGTCGATGTTGGCAATCAAAGCCCAGTCATGACCATGGCTGTGCAGGCCCTGATCTCCCACATCAATACGCATATCCCCTATGTAGGTGTGATTCATTCTCACAAGCCACACATATGGCAGATCGCCCATTGTTGACGCTCCCGCCTGACCATCCCACTGAGCCAGCTTCCAATATTTGTTTGCTTCATCAATATCAGAAGAGCGCATGGCCTTTTCCATATAATCTGTCACCTTAGGATTATTGTAGAATGTAATGTTGGTCCAGCCTCTTCCGGCAGTTGAAGGGTGGTGGGAATCATAAAACGGGTTGGGATTGTGTCGTCCTCCTGCATAAAGAAGCGAAACCTCATGAGATTTTGTTATCATTTCATCCCAGTTGCTGCCCACCAGATTGATATTTATGCCCAATGCCTTAGCCTGAGAGGCAGCCTCTATTGCCACATTGGTTCTGAGCTGATCGGCTGTGGGATAATATAGGTCAAATTCTGCTTTTAGGCCGTTCTTTGTGCGGATTTTATCCTTTCCCAAAATCCAGCCTGCCTCATCCAAAATCCTCATAGCCTCCTGAGGGTCATTATCTGCAATAATAGATTCGGGATTCCAAAACGGTGTATCGTCAATGACAGAATAGGCGGGCTTTCCGTGTCCGTTAAGAGCCACATCCACCACCTTCTGACGATCAATGCCCACATTCAATGCCCTGCGGATAGCCGGATCGCTGGTTACATCGTTGCCCACCGGATAGCCGTCCGCAGAATCATCAATCACTCCCTTTGGCACATAGGGCATGGACAATCCGCGCACATCATTTGATTCAATATCAAACAATTTGCAGCCCTCTATTGCTTTATCGGCAAATTCAGGCGTTGCATATATCATGTCAACATCCCCTGTCTGCAAGGCTGCCAAGGCTGTGTTTTCATCCAGCAGAACCCAGGTCCACTTTTTAAAGTGCGGTTCCTTTTTGTGCCAATATGGGTTGACAACAAAAATTGCCTGTTCATCAGGCTTGTACTCCTTTACCATATAAGGGCCGGAGCCGATGGGGTTGAATTTATAATTTTCATCATAGTGGGCCTTTGGCACAATGGGAACCTCCACCAGCTGTGACTGAATAAATGTGGAATGTGGCTCAGAGAGGGTGAAAACAATTTTGTTTTCGCTTGGAATTTCGATTTTGTCAATGAAATCCATGCTCCAGTGCTTTCCGTCCTCTATCAGCATTTCATATGTAAATTTAACATCCTCTGCTGTGACGGTCTCGCCGTTAGAAAACTTAAAATCATCGTGGAGATTGAAAGTCCAGGTTAAGCCATCGTCAGAAATGGTATAATCCTCTGCCAGATCTCCCACTATTTCCAAATCAACAGTTCTTCTGAGCAATGTGCTGTGGGTGATGTGAGCTTCATTATACATTCCATAGCGGTCCTTAGGATCAAATTCATGGGGTATCCTTTCGCCCATAGAAATAACAAGCTCATCATTGGATCTGCCCTTTCTCTCCCTTAACATGGCAGATTCAAGCTCCTCCTGCTCAGGCATCTGCTTTGATGGAATTTTGCACGCAGATAACTGGAAAGTGCAAAATAGCGCAAGCGTCAATGCAGCAAGACGATGTGTTTTTTTCATCATAAAACCTCCGTTTCACACTAAGATTAAAGCAGCTATATACTGCCGGCAATAAGACGTAAAAATTTTCTGCTGCATGATCTGCCTCTAACGGCAGAAGCTGCAAATATCCTCCTTGTCAATTTAAAATTTCAGCAGAAAAAGTTAGTCAAAGCTAACCAAAAGCTTAAAAATATTAGCCGGCACAGCGGGATGATAAACAGCAAATATCCCGTTTGGCACAGCTGCAGCATATAGAAAAATATACAAATTCCGTATGGAATTTGACCGATAAGTCTATACAAACATCTTTACAAATGCTAATATAGATATGCAAATTATATCATCTTGATTATTGTTTGTCAAATATAAATTTGCTGATATTTCTTGTTAATGGCAATCACCATGTATATATGCACTAATTTATACAGTTATATTTCACTTTGAACAAAAACTGTTAAAAATGTTGAATATGGGAATGATATGATAGTATTTGCTGCAAAAATAAAGCTATGAATCAAGAAAGGAAAGCTCTATGAAAGATGATAGATATATTATCAGCATAAAGTTGATAGAACGATATCGCCGCTATCTTCAGGAACAGGAAAAAAGCCTGTCAACCATCCAAAAATATATCCATGACATTAAGCTGCTGTGCCAATATCTAAATGGTGCAGCCGTTACAAAAGCCCTGCTGCTCTCTTGGAAGCAGAAGCTGACGGAAAAATATGCACCCTCCAGTGTAAATACAATGCTGGCAGGTCTAAATGGTTTTTTGGAATTTTGCGGACGGGCTGATTTGAAAGTAAAGCCTCTGAAAATTCAAAAAAGCCTCTTTTGTCAGGAGGAAAAGGAGCTGACAAAAGAGGAATATTTTTCATTGGTGCAATCTGCAAAGAAAAAGAACAACGAGCGGCTCTGCCTCATTATTCAGACCATCTGTTCCACCGGTATCCGGGTTTCCGAATTGCAGTTTATCACAGCTGAGGCTGTCAACAGCGGCAAGGCTGTGGTGAGCTGCAAGGGCAAGGTGAGAAATATATTTTTGCCAAGCAAGCTGCGTCAGATATTGCGTTCTTATATGAAAAAACAAAAACGATTCACCGGGCCTCTGTTTATAACAAGCACAGGAAAGCCAATGAATCGTTCTAATATTTGGAGAGAGATGAAAAAGCTCTGCCGGTCTGCCGGAGTATCCGAGTGCAAGGTGTTCCCCCACAACCTGCGCCACCTGTTTGCCCGCACATTCTATTCCTTGGAAAAGGATTTATCGCGCTTAGCCGATATACTTGGCCACACAAGCGTGAACACAACCAGAATTTATACAATGGAAAGCGGTGCGGCGCACCAAAGGCAGATTGACAAAATGAAATTGATTACAACATAATTTCCATTATGTTGTAAATTCCCATTTTTCCTTAATATAAAATGGGATTTGTATGCAGGTTGGCAACATAATTTCCATTATGTTGTTTAGCCATAACAGCCCTATCATACATACACGCTTTATTGTACCATATTTCGACAAAGTGTCAAGTGCATTATACAGAATATTCTAATCATTTGATTTGATTTATAAAAAAAGGCATAAAAACCAGACCGGAGCAGTTTGAAAACAGCCCCCGGTCCGGTTTTTGCGTGAATTTTAGCTTTCTTAAAGCCATTCTGTTTGATGCAGGGCATTCATGCCGATAACATTACAACATAATGGAAATTATGTTGTTTGACATTTTAAAATGGATGATCTCGCCGTCAGGCAGAGACACTTTATCCTCCTCTTAAAGCACAGCCTCATTCTTGATCGCAGCTCCTTTTTTAAAAAGCACATTCTTTCAAAGCCTTTTGAAAAATTTCACGCTGCCCCCTAAACTGCAAGGATATGCATCGCAAAAAGGAATTGTGATATAAAGCTTGATATCTGATAAACAGGAAAGGAACAGGTTATGAGAAAAATGGATGGACACGAAAATCAAAATTCATCAGGGCAAACAGCATGTGGCAATGCTGCACCGAATGCTGCTTCTTCCTACTTTGCAATTCTTGCAGAGGATGAGATAGGATATGCAATTCCGATTGAAAATATTCTGGAATTTGTGCTGCTGCCTAAAACAGATAATGGCTGCTTTGTCACAATAGGTGCAGAAAAAATACCCTGTGTAACATTGGGAAATGTGGAAAACGCCCCTTCGGACAGTCAGGCTGTATATATGATATGCAGAAAAAACTCCAAAGAAAAAATAGCCCTTATGATTGGCAGAACGTGTGACTGTCAGCGTTTTTTTGTTAAAACACTGCCTATTTTGCCGGATGATTCAATGGAATCTTCTCACAGGGATGATATCTGTCCGGGTGTGGCAATATATCACAGCATTAAAAGCCACAATTATCAAATTGATGTTTTAACCTTTCAATAGACCGAATTCATAAAAGGCTTTGCAAAATAGCTCTTAAAATATGCAGAATATAATTTGAGAATTTATATAGGGCGCAAGGGAGGAAATTGTTAATGAAGAACTTAAAGGTAAAAAATAAACTGATAGTTGCCTTTGGTGCAACAATGGCTATGACAGTCCTCATTTCAGTTTTATCTATTTTGGGAATATCAAAAATGAAAAGCCAAACAGACATATTGGTAAACAAAACCGTCGCCAATACCGACTATGTGTGGCAGCTGCGCAGAAATCTTTTATCGGAAACAAGATATCATCTTTTTGCCCTGATTGAGGATGACCCGTCAAAGCAAAGAGGCTATATCAATTTGGCCATGGCAGAAATTCAAAAAAATACACTGCTTCTTCCTCAATATAAAGAAAATGCCCGTGTGGATGTGGCAAAGCTGGAGGAGCTGGAGGAAATACTTTACAAGCAGGGGCAATACCGAACCCAGTTTGTGGAATTGGTTAACATAGGCTCACCGGGATCCTTAGAAGAGGCAAAGAAGATATTCAACGAGAAGTTTTATCCATTGATGGCTGATGAGGCATCAATACTCAACGATATTACCAAGGAACAATACGAGCTTGCCAACCAGCAGGCAGAGACGGCAAACAGAGTCTACATAATTGTGCTGGCAGTTGTCATTGTTGACATAGTTCTTGCGTTTTTTATAGGTCTGATTTTGATTAAAAAAATGGTTTCGGCAATCACTGTTCCCCTGTTTGAAATTGAACGGGCAACCAACGCTCTCTCCCATGGAGATTTCAGCATAGACATAACCTATGAAAGCCGTGATGAATTCGGAAAAACCTGCGAAAGTATTCAGGCAAGCTTTTCCGAGCTTAAAAGAATCATTCACGGCATTGCACACAATCTCCGCGAGGTTGCAAGCGGAAACTTTAATGTGGAAACAGAAATAAATTTGCCCGGCGAAATGAAGGAAATTGAACTGGCAGGAAGCGAACTGGTTGATAAGATGAACCTGTTCTTCCGCGAGATATGGTCCTCTTCAAAACAGATACAATCGGGCGCAGAGCAGGTGGCAAACGGCGCACAGAGCCTGGCTCAGGGCGCAACAGAACAGGCAAGCAGCCTTCAGGAGCTGTCTGCTTCAATTTCAGAGGTATCCGGCAATGTAAGCGAAAATGCACACAATTCTCAAAGGGCAAGTATGTTTGCAACAGTCTCAGGCGAGGTTGCAGAGCGCACCTTGCACAGTATGCAGGATATGCTCTCTGCCATGAATGATATTTCCATAGCAGCCGAAAAAATCGGAAAGGTAATAAAGGTCATAGATGATATTGCCTTCCAGACTAATATTCTCTCGCTTAATGCGGCTGTTGAGGCTGCAAGAGCCGGTTCGGCAGGAAAGGGCTTTGCTGTTGTAGCAGATGAAGTAAGAAATTTAGCACAAAAATCCTCCGATTCAGCCAATGAAATTACAGAGCTTATAGAAAATGCCATCTCTGCGGTGGCACAGGGCGAAAATATTGCCAAAAGCACAAGCGAGGCCTTTGATGACCTTGTGGAAAAAATCAAGGATGTTGTCACATCTGTCAATGAAATTGCTTCAGCTTCGGAAAAACAGGCTCAGAGCATCCTGCAAATCACAAATGGAGTGGATCAAATATCCTCTGTTGTGCAGAATAACTCCGCAACAAGTGAAGAGAGCGCTGCCGCAAGTGAGGAGCTGTCCAGTCAGGCGAATATATTGGATACTCTGGTGGGACAGTTTAAAATCAAGCAGAACAGCAATAATTCACAAAATAAAGAAAAAGGGCTTTATGATGAAATTGCTGTCGGTCAATTCAACACAGCGGCAAAATATTAAATTTAAGCCTTTGAATGAGCTTTTACTGTATATGCTGTAAAATGTAATTTTAAGCTGTGGGTATGGCTTTTAAAATTTTCTTATACTGCCTTTATAAGCTAGTAGTATAGCTTTGGCAGATTAAGCTTAAAATATGGGGTGCCATAGGCCAAAAGCTTATATAGTGGGGGGTATCCTTATGTCCAACAAAAAGCAAAATAGTGATATCAGCGATAAATTATGGGCACTTTTAGAGCCGCACCTGCCCGGTCAGAAAGGAAGTTGGGGCGGTATAGCAAAGGATAATCGACTGTTCATCAACGGAGTTTTTTGGATTCTGAAAACAGGTGCGCCGTGGCGTGAGCTGCCGCCGTGCTATGGAAAATGGAGTACCGTTTATCAGCGGTTTCGCAGGTGGCGTGATAAGGGCATTTGGGAAGAGGTTCTGGAAATTCTGATTGACGAGCCTGATTTTGAGTGGCTGCTTTTAAATGTCAGCTATTGCAATGCCTCGCATTATGGAGCTAAAGCAAAGGGCAGCAGGCAAAATGCCAAGCTAAAGGAAAAAAGGATATTAAAGCTTAATTTCCCATGGATGTATATGATCTGCTCATCAGAATATTTATCCCATAAAATACCTGAGCTTATTGCAAAAAAGCTGTCAACCTGATATGAGGTCTTTCCTCTTTAAAGGCTTTGCTTTTGACAGCGCTTTTAGTTGGCTATAAGCTATTTATGATTGTGCCGCTTCACATATACAAGGCATGCAGTCAGGTTTACACAAATTTAATATCAATCTATTTTAAAATGAGCTCGGTATTATTCCGGGCTCATTTTAAGCTTTAAGACAATTCTGTCATCAAGACAATAGGCAATATAGGCTTTAAAGCTGTCGAGGTCTGAAAAAATTTTCGCAAAAGCATTATACACAGGCTTTTTTAGAATCTATCTTCAGCAATTTAAGCCGTTATACCATAAGCTTTTGAATTTTTTCTAATAGTTGATAAAAAATTGCAAAAATACCCTCCTCACCTAATTTAAAGGCGAGGAGGGTATTTATTAACACCTTATTATAAAAGGCTTTTTTCAGTTTTTTGGCGTGCAAAGCTTTTTATCTGTGAAGATTTTTCTGCAATGCCTCTCGCAGCAAGGAACGCTCTAAGCTGCTGCCGATAAACACGGCACGGCTCTGCTCCATCATCTCACAGCCTGTTATGCTGTATGTCCTATCAGCCACATCAAAGCGCAGCCAGCCAGCCCCTGCCTGCATAAAGCCTTTAGCACGGCAGATTGAGCCGAACACACCGGAAACCACACCATTAAGAAACAAAATCAGCTGATCTGCTGTCTTAAAACTGATATCAGACAAGCCCAAATTTTGAAGATCGCTGTCTGCATCTGCACCGGGGGGCAATTTTCCCTTTAAGCCCTGCTTTAAAAGCTGCTGCCACCAATCATCCTTCAATCGGGAATAATGCTCGGTGTGCAGCCTTGCAGTCGGATTTATTTTTCTTATCTTCGACTCCAGCACAGCCAGCTCCTCAGGTGAGGCAGATTCCTCTTTAGACACCAAAACAGTGCCGGCAGCTGCTATCTGATCTTGATATATTTCCGGAAATTCCTTTAGATATCGGTCGAAGGAATGTCCGTCTAAAATGGTCACCGGGGACAGCAAAATTATTTTTTCATATTGAATTTTAGCAAGATTTTCTAAAACTTTGCTCAAAAGACCTACTCCGGTAGGCTCGACAATAAGAAATTCCGGATCTATGGTATTGGCTATTGTCAGCACAGACGCAGCAAAATCCGATTTCATTGAGCAGCATATACAGCCCTCTGTCAGCTCCCATATGTTCAGCTTTTTGGTGCTTTCATCCTGCTGAAGGATTTTACTGTCCACGTCCACCTCTCCATATTCATTTTCCATTATGGCAAAATCCCTATGCGTCCTTTGGGCAAGCATCTTGATGAAGGTGGTCTTGCCCGCCCCTAAAAATCCGGATATAACCAAAACCTTCATCAGTCACACAGCTTGACAACAGGCTTAATCAAATCCTTAGGCTTGTCTCTCATAAGGAACAGTGCTTCCTCTATATGCTCCCAGCCCTCAAAGATGTGTGTAGCCAGCGGATGCACATCCAGCTTTCCTGAGGCAACCAAAGCACCCAGCTTTTCCATGCGCAGACGGCCTCCCGGCATCAAACCGCCACGGATGTCCTTATGTCCCATGCCAACTCCCCACTCTACACGAGGTATGGTAACATAGGTTCCGCTTCCCAGATAGTTGACATTTCCGATGGTTCCGCCGGGCTTAAGGCACTTGACAGCAGCCTCAAATGTCTCACACTCTCCTCCGGCTATTATGATTTTATCCACGCCCTTGCCATTTGTCATAGCAAGAACCTGCTCGTCAATAGGTCCGTTTCTGTAACTTACAAAATCGGTGGCTCCATAGCCCTTTGCCGCCTCAACGCACACCGGACGAGTTCCGACTGCAATTATTCTTGAAGCTCCGCGAAGGGATGCGCCGGCTACGGCCATCAAGCCCACAGGGCCTATGCCCACAACCAGAACTGTATCGCCAAACTGAACATCAGCCAGCTCTACACCATGAAATCCGGTGGGAACCATGTCCGACAGCATGCAGGCATCAACCGGGCTTATGGCATCCGGCAGCAAGGCCAGATTTCCGTCAGCATCGTTCACATGGAAAAAGTCTGAGAACACGCCATCTTTGAAGTTAGAGAACTTCCAGCCGGCAAGCATACCGCCGGAATGCATGGCATAGCCTGCCTGCGCCTCTAAGGAATTCCAATCCGGAGTGATTGCCGGAACAAGAACACGGTCGCCGGGCTTGAAATCCTTTACCAGCTGGCCTACCTCAACAATTTCAGCGCAGCACTCATGACCTAATATCATGTTGTGGCGTTCTCCGATGGCGCCCTCCCACAGCGTATGAACATCAGAGGTACAAATAGCAACGGCAAGGGGCTTGCAGATAGCATCCAGCGGTCCGCATACAGGACGTTCCTTCTCTATCCACCCGGATTCGCCAATTTTGAGCATTGCATAACCTTTCATAGTAATTCTCCTTTCTGCAATGTAAATTATTTACAACTTAGTTTCACCTAACTTGATGTAATTTATTTAGATTATACAGGAAAACATTAAAAAAACGCAATCAGCGGATTTAACAATTTTACAGGTATAATTATATTTATATTTCCGTAATTTGAGTATGATTTATCCAATTTTTATGCAAATATTAAAGGTTATACGCAAAACCCCCTCATATACCTATTCACATAAGCAGCCTTGTGATAAAATCTGCCTCTTTAATTTTTTTATCCAAAATTTACATAATATCAAAAATTGGAAATAAGGCTCTTTGCTTTTAATATTCCTTAAAGCAAAAAAACTATACTTTACAGTTTATTTTCACATAAAACAGTTTAAATAAAGTCAAGAATGAGAAAGTATTGCGCAATATTGCAGACAATAATATTTTATATTATACTCAAGATTAGCAAAAACTCTGAATTTCTTGATTTAAGATAAAAAAATAACCTCTGCTTAAAGCAGAGGCAGCCTCACACACTGTGAGTGCCGCTAAGGCGGCGGTTTGGATAAATCTTTATTTGAACATATAGTGTAAATGTCATAAGGTAATATGACTTTATCATGTTATCACATTAAAAAATATTTGTCAATATATAGGAGGTTTCATTATGAAGGATTACTATGTAGGACTGGATGTGGGCACTGATTCTGTTGGCTGGGCGGTCACAAACAAGGATTACTCACTCTGCAAATTTAAAGGCAATGCTATGTGGGGGGTACGGCTTTTAGAGGAGAGCAAAACAGCCGGGGAAAGGCGCAGCTTCAGAACATCAAGAAGGAGAAATGAAAGAAACAGATTCCGCATAGACTCCCTGCAAATGCTGTTTGATAAAGAAATTTCTAAAATCGACCCCGCCTTCTTTATAAGATTAAAGGAAAGCAATCTTTATGAGGAGGACAAAAAGGCCGCAGGCAAATATTCTGTGTTCAATGATATTTCCTACACAGACAGGGACTATCACAAGGCATATCCCACAATATATCACCTCAGGAA
>JAHHUC010000049.1 GCA_020024215.1 Oscillospiraceae bacterium
TCCTAAGTATGTTGTTTTGGATGAAAGAGATGTCTATTCAAAAAATTATATATTGAAAAACAGAATGATGTCGGACATAATGGCAGCACTTGTAAAGGCAGCAAGTGTAGTCAGCAAGAATCCTCATCATTGAGCGATGTGAAAATCCTTTCTCAATGATGGGGATTTGTTTTAAAAAATTAAAATTTTGTCTTTTTTTGCTTTAGTTTTCCAAAAAGCGGACGAGTATATAGGTTGGAAGGTAAAAAAGAGAGCTTTAGGGAAAAAGCTTTCTTTGCTTTCCACAGGTTTTGTTTTTTACACCTGTGCATAAGCGCGCGTTGTGCTCCGGTGTGAAAATATATTAAAAAGCACGCTAAAGAAACAAAGGAATGTTTCCAGTGCTAAATACAAGGAGGTATATACCATGGGAATGGTAGTAAGAACAAACATTATGGCGAATAATGCATTTCGCCAGTTAAACATGAACAACAGTCAGGTAGGAAAGAGCTTGGAGAAGTTATCCTCCGGTTTTAGAATCAACCGTGCAGGCGATGATGCTTCCGGCTTGGCAATCAGCGAAAAGATGAAGGCACAGATCAAGGGCTTGGAGACAGCTTCCTCCAACTCTCAGGACGGCATTTCTCTCATCCAGACAGCTGAAGGCGCCCTCACAGAGGTTCATGATATGTTAAACCGTATGGTTGAGCTTGCAGGCAAGGCAGCCAACGGAACAATGGATAACCCTGTTGACCGCAAGGCTCTTCAGGAAGAAATGGATGCTCTCAAGGATGATATCAACAGAATCGCAGCAGGCACAAACTTCAATGGCATCAAGCTTCTTGATGGCTCTTTAGGCGGAGGCACATCCGGCGGAGCAGCAGGTGTTCCTGCTTTAGGCGGATCTGGATTGGGTGATTTGTCAGATACTGATGCCACAGCAGGAAAGAGTGTAATTGCTAAGGCAGCTTTCACATCAATTACAAGCAATTTGGCGAAAGACGATACACTTACATACAGCATCACAATTGACAATGGCGGCTCTGCAAAAACATATGATATTCAGCTTACTGTTTCTGAAAATGGCAAGCGCTTTATGTATAATGGCAAGGATGTAAGTGGGGCTGATTTTGCTGCTGGTGATGGTAAGCCGACAGATGAGGAGCAGGCTAAGGCTTTGGCAAACGCACTTAAAGAGCATGCAGAAATCAAGGGTATGTTCAAGGTTACTGAGACAGGTGGAGCAATTACTTTAGAGAACAAGGTGAAGGGTTCAGATCAGGCAAAGGTTCTTGTAATTGAAGCTCATGGCGATGCTGATGCTGACGCAACTACAACTAAAACAACTGCTGCAACTGTCACAGATGGTACAGATAAGTTCCAGAGCAGCTTACCAATTCAGGATGAAGTATTCACAGTTGGCGGACAGAAGTTTATGTTTGCTAAGGATGAGGATGTTGCAAAGAAGGCTGATCCTTCTGTTAATGTAGTTGTCGGAGCTCCTAATGTAGAAGATGCTGCTAAGAAGATGGCAGCGCTTATCAAGCAAAAGACAGGCTATGAGCCCACAGTTAATGGAACCAACGGCTTCCAGTGGAAGGCTGATGCAGCAGGTGCTAAGGCAGGCAAGGGCCTGACACTTCAGATTGGCGATACATCCGATTCTTTCAATAAGCTTACAGTTTCTATCAATGATATGTCTGCAAATGGTTTGGGCATTGCAGGTATAAGCGTAGCAGATCAGGATTCAGCTTCTGCAGCTTTAGCTTCACTCAGAGATGCTAATGGCGGCGGCGCTATCAATGTTGTATCTGCACAGAGAGCAAAGCTTGGCGCATTGCAGAATAGATTAGAGCACACCATCAACAACCTTGATGTTGCAGCTGAGAACATGACATCTGCTAACATGAGAATCAGAGATACAGACATGGCTAAGGAAATGATGGCTTACACAAAGATGAACGTACTCACACAGGCAGCTCAGGCTATGCTTGCACAGGCTAATCAACAGCCCCAGTCCGTTCTCCAGTTACTCCAGTAATTCCTTAAAGAATTAAAAATAGAAAAAGAGAGCCTCGGCTCTCTTTTTTTGCATAATTTTCATAACATATGTGTGCTGCCTGCAAAACTGTCATTGCAGGCGGCTGTGTGTTTTTAGATAAGTTTTCTGATGATTGGTTTATTTTTCTTGACCGGATTATGTATAAGCTTCTCCTTATTTTAATATATGCAAAAATAGAAGCTCAATGAAAGCTTTCCTGCCTGTGAAAACAGCGATTAAAGAAATATTTGCAGAATTGCTTGTTTTTTTGATAAAAGCTGTCGATAACAAATTTTAAGGGAGTATGCACATTTTTATCGTGCAATTTTATTCTTAGTAAGGAGTTGAGGCTTTGACACATCCGGAGATAGTAAAAAATATCATAGAAAAAAATATAACTGATATATCTCTCGGCATAATAGGAGTTAATGTGGAAAAGTGCGGTGAACAGGGAGATGAAAAGAAAAGCTATACAATCCATTTAGGAACCTGCGGAGAATATAATCTGGATCTTTACATGACAGCAGATCTTGATACGCTTAGAAATATAGCTGCAAAAATGAAGCGCTGTATGCCTGCTGACGACGAAATTTCTATGTATGTTACAGAGTTTTTTAATATTATAGGCGGTAGAATAGTTTCGGAAATAAACAAAAGCTTTGGAAAAAAGGCTGTGATAAGACCGCCGATTTTTTCTGACAACAAAATACCGCAAATCAAGGATGATAAATCTGTTCTTACCTTTTTTTACAGCTTTGAAGAGGGAAGATTCAAAATAGAAGGTCATTTGGATAAAATCAAAGACTTTTAAATAAAGGAGCATTAAAATGGAAAAAAAGAAAATTATGGTTGTAGATGATTCTCGTTTTATTTTTGAAGAAATCAAGTTTAAGCTTTTGTCCAGTGAAAAGTATGAAGCGGCATATTATTGCCCGGATGGTGAAAGTCTTTTGGAAAGCTATGAAAAATATAAGCCCGATTTGGTTACAATGGATATAGTAATGCCCGGAATAGACGGCATAGAGGCTACCAGAATCCTCAAGGAAAAATACCCGGATGCCAAGGTTATTATGGTTACATCAATGGTATTTGATGATACGGAGGAGGGCGCACAGAAGGCAGGTGCCTGCGGATTTTTGGCAAAGCCCTTTGAATCAAAGGAAATGGAAAAGGTTTTTGACAAAGCCTTTGCCTCCTAAAGGGAAATTGTTGTCTTAATTGTTAAAATGGGAAGTGATAATGTGGACGATAAGGATTCTTTTGTGAAGAAGGCACTGAAAGAGCAGTTTGAAGAAGAAAAAGAAAACAAAATTGACGGAAAGAAAAACGAAAGCTTTCTTTTTTCCATATGGCGGAGAGTTTCATCCGGCTTAAAAAATAACGAAAATGAAGAGAATAAAGAGGAAATAAGTCCGGCAGCTGAAGCTTCTGAAGAAAAGCAGGAGGCAGATGTTTCCTATGAGAAAACCGAAGCACCCGAAGCTCTTCAAAGAATATATTTCGGCGCTTTAGATACCGAAATCCGTTTAGACAAAAGTGTTTCCATTGACAGTCTCTTTGATGAAATGGACGATTATCTGAGGAAAAATACTGATGAGCTTATGTATATTATGGCGGATTTTGATGCAGCTGCTGTGAATTTTATCAAAAAAAGAAGCGAAATGCTAAAAGCAAGTCGGAATATGCTCTCCAAACAAAAGGAGGCTATTTCCCGGAAAATAAAAGAAGCTCAGCAGATGGAAAACAAGGCCGAGGAAAAGGAAAAGTCTCTTTTGGAAGAAATAGAAGGTCTGAAAAAAGAATCTGATGCAGATGACAATATAAAATCTCCTCAGCAAAAACAACAGCAGCAGGAGCTTATAAAAGAAAAGGAAGAGGCGCTGCAAAAAATTCAAAACGAAAAAAAGAAGGCAAAGGATGAGGCAGAATCCCTTATGAAAAGCAGGGACAGCCTCTCAAGGCTGGATATCTCTCCATCTGTTGACGGAATTATACATATAGCTGTCACAAAGGATAAAAGCAGGGCTTACGCCGTTGTTTTTCCGCCGTGCAATGAGGGCAGCTTTGTCACATCAGATGCAATAAGAGCAGAATTTGCAAAGAAAAAAATAGTTTATGGGCTGTCTGAAAATACAATTGAAAGCCTTGCAGCAAAAGAAAATTCCGCAAAAATATATCTGGCTGCTGCCGGTGTCAATTCTGTAAAGGGCATGGACGGCTCTGTCACTGAGCTTTATTCACATGACATAGGTGCGCCGGTATTTGTCGAAAATGCACAAGGTGTAATAGATTTCAATAACCTTAATTGGATTGTTCATATAGAAAAGGACAGCATTATCTGTCAGATAACAAAAGCACAGCCGGGAAAGGACGGAATAGATGTTTACGGAAAACCCATAAAGGCACAGCCGGGGAAAAAACCGACAATACCTATGGGAGAAAACACCTACATCAGCGAGGACGGAACGGCTATGCTGTCGAGAATTTCCGGCCAAATCACCTATAAAAACGGAAAATGTGAGGTTTCAAATATCATAATTATTCCCGGAAATGTGGATTATTCAGTGGGAAATCTGGATGTGAAAGGCGATGTTGTCATAAAGGGAAATGTGCTTGCCGGCTTTTCTGTGCGGGCTACCGGAAATGTGACAATAGGCGGACTTGTGGAGGGGGCTCATGTCATATCCGGCGGTTCAATAATAGTAAACCGCGGAATCAACGGAAATATGGTGGG
This sequence comes from Oscillospiraceae bacterium, assembly GCA_020024215.1. Classification (GTDB taxonomy): domain Bacteria; phylum Bacillota; class Clostridia; order Oscillospirales; family Ruminococcaceae; genus Yanshouia. Next base: position 4,755 of record JAHHUC010000049.1, read on the forward strand.
CAATCTCCATGCAAAGGAAGATATACACTGTAAATTCATGGAAAATGCCTCTGCTCAGGCAGACGGCAATATATATGCCAGCAGTATGGTAAACTGCTCCGCCGCTGCCAACGGAAGGGTAATAGTAAAAAACGGCTTGGGTGCTATCATCGGAGGAAATACTGTGGCTATGTGCGGAATAGAGGCTGATGCCATAGGCAACAAGGCCGGCAGACTTACAGTTTTGAGCATAGATGTGACACCTCAGTTCACCAAGAAAAAATATTATGTCCGCAAGGAGCTGGAAAACATTCAGCACAGCCTTCAGGAGGCGGAGGCTGAGGAAAGAATGGGAAGGGGAACGCTTGCCCTCAAGGTTTTAAAGATGAAGGAACAAAAGCTTATCGAAAAGCAGGAAGAGCTTCAAAAAATAGAAAACGATGTCAATTTGGGCTATATTTCAGCAGCAAAGGTTTACCCCATAACTCAGGTCTTTTTTGGCTCGGTGAATACAACTGTTTTAGAGATGCAGACATCCTGCAAATTTGTCTATGATGCCAAAATTGGCAAAATAGTATAGCAGATAGACCAAAATACTTTAGTTTTAGCTTTTTTTGTCGAAATATATTTTAGACAGAGTAATATGGGCAGTTTTGCTTTTGTAGCCTTTGCAAGGACAAGTGAGGCGCTGCCTGTTGAAGGACTGAGGCTTTGTTTGGTGTGTTTAATTTGACCAAGATTGAAAAATGACATATTAACAAATAATGAGGAGGGGCTTTTATGCTCAAAAAAATGAAAATTAAGTCCAGCTTGCTGTTGGTTATGGCTGTGACAGTGGGAATTTCACTTCTTATAATTATCCTTGCTCTCTCATCAATGAGCACACAGAGGAAGGAATATGAGGATTTGATTTCAACAACAATCGCCGCAAACCGACAGGTTGAGCAGTGCCGATTGGATGTAAACATAATGGTCAGACGTCTCAATGAGGCAGCTATCAGCGAGGATACAGCCACACTTGAGGAGGCCATCACCAGATTCAATCAGGTTGCAGATGGCTTTGATGAAAAGCTTCAATACCTGCTTAAAGTGTATCCCTTCAAGGACAATCTGGCTCAGGAATATGCAGATACTATGAGAAAATGGATGCAGGCTGCGCCGAATGTCATCAGTCTTATAAGAGAAGGGGAGAGGATGGAGGCTGTAAATTATCTCAACCACCAGCTCGGTCCCATAGGTGCCCCCACAGCAGGAATTGCTCAAAAAATGACAGCTGCCCTCGATGAGCTGGAGAAAAGTGAAAAGGAGCACCAGCACGAAAAGGGCATCAAGACAGGCATAGTATTTATTGTTATAACAGCGGTTGCCACAATCTTTGTGCTGTTTCTTTCACTTAAAATAATAAAGGGCATCGTAGGTCCTCTTCAGGAGGTTGTGGTTGCTCTCGACGGATATTCTCAGGGAAATTTGAGCATACCTGTAAAATTTGAAAGCAACAACGAAATCGGAGCTATGTGCAATTCCGTCCGCAGAAGTCAGGAGGTTCTCCGTGGACTTATTTCCGACGTGGATCATCTTTTGAGCGATATGGCAGACGGGAACTTTGCCACACGTTCACGCACACCTGAGGTCTATGTGGGCGAGCTTGAGAGCATACTCGAATCCATAAGAAAAATAAACAGCTCTCTCTCCGGCGCACTTCAGGATCTTATACGCAGCGCCGAGCAGGTTTCTGCCGGTTCCGATCAGGTTTCCGCAGGCGCACAGTCACTTGCACAGGGCGCAACAGAGCAGGCAAGCTCAGTTCAGGAGCTTTCTGCTACACTTGAAGAGATTTCCCGTCACTCTCAGGACAACGCAAGCAACAGCTCTATGGCTATGGAACATACACACGCAGCCAGTGATATGCTTATCGAAAGCTCCAACCACATGGAGAAAATGGTGAGAGCGATGGACAAGATTTCAGATTCCTCCAAGCAGATAGGAAAGATTATCTCCACAATTGAAAACATAGCATTCAAAACCAATATCCTTGCGCTCAATGCTGCGGTTGAAGCAGCAAGAGCAGGCTCTGCCGGAAAGGGCTTTGCTGTTGTGGCAAATGAAGTCCGCAACCTTGCCTCACAATCCGATGAAGCAGCCAAGGCAACAAAGGCGCTTATTCAGGAGTCGGTTACATCTGTTGAAGAAGGAAACGAAATTGTTCAGCGCGTGGTTTCCGCACTTCAAAAGACAAAGGAGCTTACAGAGCAGACAGTTGCTGATGTAGGTCTTGTTGCAGATGCAGCAGCCAAGGAGGCAGATTCCATCTCCCAGATTTCTTTGGGAATCGACCAGATTGCATCCGTTGTTCAGACAAATTCTGCAAGCAGCGAGGAATTTGCAGCAGCCAGTGAGGAGGTTTCCAGCCAGATGGCAATTTCCAAGAGTATTCTTGATAAGTTTATTCTGGCAGGCTCAAAGGGCAATGCATCAACAGCAGGCCATGCAGCCTCTGAATATGATTATGCCGGTGAATCAGGCGGTTTTGCAGACAGCGGAAGCAAATATTAGTATTTAGGTCAGCTTTGTTTTTGTAATTTTAAATTTGCATTATGTAAAAGGAGTGTGTCTTATGAATATGGAAATTGCAGCAATGAGCGTAAGCATGAATTCCGCAAGGCTTGCACAGAATGTGGATGTGGCTATTCTTAAAAAGGCTATGGATACAGAAAGCGCCGCAGCAGAAACCATGCTCGAAATGCTCCCCCCTCCAAGCGGACATCTTCTGGATGTTTTGGCATAACACTCAACAGGCAAAGGGCATCAGTGTACATTTTATGTATGCTGATGCCTTTTTCAGTTATTGCAGATTGAAAAAGAGATTTTTGTAACCTTTTGAGCTTTTGAATTGTATTATAGGTGAAAGGACCTTTCAAGTCAAAAAGGAGTAGCTATATATGAAACTGCCGGTAGAAGAGGTTATCAAAAAATATCAAAGAAATCTTTACGCTTCTGCTTTTAATGTGTGTAAAAATCAGCAGGATTCAGAGGATGCTGTTCAGGAAACACTAATCCAATATTTTACTGAAAGCAAAAATTTTGAATCAGAGGAGCACATTCGTGCCTGGCTTTTAAGAGTTGTAATCAACAAAGCAAAAAATAAAAACAGAATTTTCTTCCGCCAAAATACGGTTGCGCTTGATGATTACATAGAGACACTTACATTCGTGTCAGAGCAATCGCAGGAAATATTTGAGGAGGTTATGAAGCTTCCCGACAAATACAGGATTGTAATTCATCTTTTTTACTACGAGGGATACAGCGTAAATGAGATTGCGGATATTTTAAGAGAAACCAAATCAAATGTAAAAACCAAATTATCCAGAGGGAGAGCAATGCTTAAAAATACACTTGCGGAGGTATGGAATGATGACAAATAAAGAAAAATACACACAGGCCTTTAATGCAATTTATACCTCCCCAACCTTAAATTTGGAGGTAGTAAAAATGGAAAACATCAAGAAAAAGCGCAGATTAAAACCTGTACTTACAGCTGCCGCTGCCTGCGTTTTGATAGTGAGCAGCGCATCTGTTGCCTATGCCAAGGATGTGGCCGGAATAAGGAGGACAATACAGCTCTGGCTGCGTGGAGATCAGACAGATGCAGTGATTCAATTTGACGGAAAAGGTCATTACAATATGAATTATACTGATGACAAGGGCAATGAAATAAGTCAGGGAGGAGGCGGAGTTGCCATTTTGGATGACGGAACTGAGGTTGCTGCAACAGAGGATGAGCTTGCGGAAATGCTGAATTCTCCGGAGGTTGAGTATAGGTCAGACGGCTCTGTTTGGGTTTACTGGTTCAGCAATAAATTGGAAATAACAGATAAGTTTGAAGATGATGTATGCTTTTTAAAGCTTGAAAACGGAAAAGATATTCTTTATATGACAATAAAATATAAAGGAGGTTACGCTACAAGCACCTCTGAATATATCCAGCCGTGGCAATTTAATTAAAATAAAAAATGTTCCCTTTTTATGACAGCCTGCTGCTGAGGCTTTATAAGATAGGGGACATTTTTATTTAAAGCCTTTGGTATAAGCCTTTTAATAAAATGACGGTTTATACATATAAAACAGCTGATCTGCACCCTTAGCCTAAAGATTTTATCAAGTCTGCTTTTCTCTGATTTTTATAAATTGGTCAATTCCCATATGCTTTTTATGCAAATTAAAAAGGCCGCCTTGCGGTGACCTTTTATTTTTCAATATGAGGATTAGAATAAATTACTGTGTGAATTGTTTATATTGCAGACGCTTTTTAGATACCTTATCCCTTAATTCCATCATGTGCAAATCGGCAGCTGCAATGGTATCTGCACAAAATTTTAACTCGTCTACAATATCATTACATTCACAGGAGTCCTTCTTATATTTTATGTCATGCTCAAGACTTGCCCAAAAATCCATGGCAACTGTCCGCAGCTGAAGCTCCACACTTACTTTTTCTGTGATATTTTCCACAGTGACAGGCACACTTAAAATCATGTGATAGCTGCGGTATCCGTTGGGCTTTGGGTTTTTGATATAGTCTTTGGTTTGGATTATTTCAAAATCCCCTTGTGTTTTGAGTCTTTCGGCAATGGTATAAATATCGTCAATAAACTTGCAAACAACGCGTATTCCGGCAATATCATCCAATTCATGATAAACAGAAGCTAAATTTACAGGCAGCTTTTTCCGGGAAAGCTTTTTCAAAATGCTGTCATCAGACTTGATTCTTGATTGTATGGTGGAAATACAGTCCCTCTTTTTTAAAACACGAAAATCTTCCTTTAAAGCTGTAAGCTTGACACAAACCTCTCTGATTGCAGCGCTGTATCTTTTGGCTATTTCCTCATGATGATTTTTAAGATAATCCTTAAGCTCTTCTGTTGAGTCATAAATATCCATTCTATTACCCCCCTCTGCATGGCCGGCTTTTATTTGCAGCTTGCTATTTTGTAATTTCTGCCAGCTGGGCATTTACCATTTTGCATAGATCCTTAGGCGACAATTCTATCAGCATGCCCACATGGCCGGCAGATACCAAAATGGTTTCCCACTGCCGGCTTTTGAGATCCAAAGTAGTCAAAAACAGCTTTTTCATCCCGATTGGAGAGCATCCGCCGTGTATATAGCCGGTCAAGGGCAGAAGCTCCTTCTGCTTTATCATTTCTATGCGCTTGCTTTTTACAGCTTTGGCAGCTTTTTTTAGATCCAGCTCCTCGTCGGTGGGGATGCAGAACACAAAATAGCCTCCGGCTGTGTCTGTTGTCACCAGTGTTTTGAAAATCATGGCAGGGGGAAGAGCCAGATAATCTGCTGCCTTGTGTCCATCGGGAAATTCTCTTAATTCATATTTGATTTTTTCTCTTTCCAGCATACGCATGGCATTGGTTTTTATCTGTTTCATATACTGTCCTTCCGTTATTTGCCAAGTGACTTTTCCAAATAAGCTCTCGTAACAGAGCTGCTGCTTTGCAAAAGTTGCTGTGGTGTACCTTCAAATATGATTCTGCCGCCCTCCTCGCCGCCTCCGGGACCTACCTCTACCACATAGTCGGCAGATTTTAAAACCTCCAGATTATGCTCTATCAGAAATACTGTATTTCCGTCAGATACCAGCTTATCAAAAAGGTCGATAATATTCTGCACATCCTGAAGATGAAGCCCATCTGTGGGCTCGTCCAGAACAAGTATCTGTCCTGCTCTTCCCAAATAGGATGCCAGCTTCATCCTTTGCAATTCTCCTCCTGAGAGAGTGGAAAGCGCCTGATTAAGATGGAGGTAAAAAAGCCCCACATCGGAAAGAGGCTTCAGCTTTTCCTCAATATCCGTTCCTTTAAAACGCTGCATTGCCTGTCTTACAGTCAAATCCATTACCTGTGCAATATTAAGCTCATCTATTGTATATTTCAGTGCTTCATCAGAATATCTAAGACCGCCGCAGGCTTCACACTCGGTTTCGATTGCATCCATAAAGGCCATTTCGGAAATGATTACACCCTTTCCCTGGCAAACACTGCATGCGCCTGCTCCGTTAAAGGAAAAAAGCCCCACCTTTTGACCGCTTGCTTTTGCAAACAGCTTTCTGATATCATCTGCAACACCCATGTATGTAGCTGGGGTGGAGCGCAGACTTATTCCTATGCTCTTTTGGCTTATAAGTGTTACAGGCTCTGCTGACTTTTCTGCAAACGCCTGCATCAGAGAGCTTTTTCCTGAACCTGCTACACCGGCTATCACCGTAAGAAGTCCTTTGGGAAGCTTTATTGAAACATCTTTAAGATTGTGCAGTGTAAGGTGGTTGAGAGAAAACCAATCACTTGCAGCTCTGGGCTGTTCTTTAAGCTTGGTTTTCTGCCTCAGAAGCTGCCCGGTCAAGGTGCTGCATGCTTTAAGCTCGGGATAACTTCCCTCAAACAGCACCTGACCTCCCTGTGTTCCTGCCCCCGGGCCCATATCAATGATGTGGTCAGCAATTTCCATCATTTCCTTGTGATGCTCAACCATCAGCACTGTGTTTCCTCTGTTGCGCAATTCTACAATTGCATCACTTAGCCTGTGTATGTCATGGCTGTGCAGTCCTACACTGGGTTCATCCAGAATATAGAGCATATCAGAAAGCGAAGAGTTGTTGTATTTTGCTATTTTGCATCTTTGAGCCTCGCCGCCTGACAAGGTTCCCATAGGCCGATTCAAGGTAAGATAGTCAAGTCCAATATCTATAAGAGCCTGTATCCTGCTTTCAAGTGCCGCCTTCATATCGACGGCAATGGGCTGCTTTATATCTTCAAGCCAAAGGATAATTTCCCTTAGTGGCATTTTTGTCACATCTGCAATATTTTTTCCGCCGATTTTGCAGGAGAGAATTTTCGAGTTCAGCCTATCTCCGCTGCATTGCGGACAAACACCCTGGGTTACTATCGGCTCCAGCTTTTTCCAGTGAACCTTTGCGTCATCGCGCTTGAGCATACGGTTCATGCGGTACATAAGCCCTTCATATTTGCCGTTTTTATAATAATCGGGCGGCGGATTTCTGAGAGTTATAGGCTCCTGATAAAGGAAAAGGCGCAGCTCCTCTGCTGTGAAGTCCCTTATCTTTTTGTTGGGATCATAAAGTCCGCAGGCGCCGTAATACAGCCAGCGCCACTGTCCCGGTTCATAGGCTACATAATTGATGACACCGGGGTCATTGAGACATTTATCAAAATCAACCAGCTTGTGTACATCTATTTCCGTAACCTCACCCAATCCGTCACAGCGGGGGCAGCGCCCTTGGGGGTGATTGAAGGAAAAGGAATCTGAATAGCCTACAAAGGGCTCGCCCACACGGGAAAAAAGAAGCCTTAAAAGGGAATAGGTGTCAGTATAGGTGCCGACAGTAGAGCGAACCTGACCGGATGGTTTTTTCTGATCAACAACAATGGCAGGGGGCAGGCTTTCAATCCTGCCCACCTTTGGACGCCCGTATTTGGGCAGATAGCGCTGTGCAAAGCTGGGAAATGTGTCATTGAGCTCCCGCCTCGACTGAGCTGCAACTGTGTCCAGAACCAAAGAACTTTTGCCGGAGCCGGAAACCCCGGTAACAACAGTGATCTGATGCTTGGGAATATCCACAGACACGTGCTTTAAATTGTTTTGTGTCGCATTTATGACACGGATAGTTTTATTCATCATAAGCAACTGCTCCTGAATTTTAATTTTCTCAATTCACGTCCGACTCAAAAGAGCAGGGCAGCAATAAGCCTTTCTGAAAATATTTTGAAGGCCTGAAATTTTCTTATCTGTGTTTATAAAGGCTGCATCATTTCAAGAATTATTCCATCGGGATCCCTGAAATAGAAGGCCTTGCTTTTGCCAAAGCCGCTGGATGTAAAATCAAAGCTCTGCGGAGCTGAAAGGCAGATTACATCATGCTCTTGCAGAACCTTATAAACAGCATCAATATCCTCTGTATAGAAGCAAAGCTCTGACACTGAGGTGGTAAAAAGATCTGATGGAATTTCTCTGCTTTTGGCATCGGTAAACTGTATAAGCTCTACCGGGGGCATGCCGATTTCCTTTGAACCGTTGAGATAAGCCACTCTGGCTTGGCAGTTTTTCCTCTGAAACATAGCCTCTGTTTCCGGACCGTCCATAAAAATTTCACCCTGGAACTGCAAGCCCAGAATATCTCTGTAAAAGGCGATAGAACGATCCATATCCGAAACCGTCAAGCCAACATGATAAATTTTTCCTGTCATAGTATTATTCGCTCCTTTTATCCACAGATTTTATAAGTGAATGGAATAAAAATCCCAGTCCTACGGTCAAAATAACATGTCCTATTCCGGCAAGCCCGCCGACCATATGATCTGAAAAGCTGGGGAAGGGCTTAAGCAGAAGCTGTGACATACCTCTTATGGTCATAAATCCAAGTGTCATCACAAGGCCTATGTTATATGTCCACAAAAAGCACCGAAAGCTTTTTTGTTTTTCAAGCTCAAAGCTCTTCATAAATAAGGGCATGAGCAAAAATGTAAGACCGCCCAGCAAAATGGCGTGGGGATGAACAACAGACATCACAGATTCTCCGGTAAAACCGGTCCAGTAGGCAATTTCGTGATTGACAAGGCCGGAAAGAAGTCCAAATACAAAATAAGACAATGAGATCCAATACATTTTTTTCATAGCTAATCTCCTTTGTTGATAGAAGCAGGCAAGAGTTGACATGCTTCCTCTTTTTTATATGCTGTCACTGCCTATTAAAAAGCAAACGGGTAAAAATTTTTCCAAAGCATATTTTCATATTTTGCTCTTAAAGGCAGGGAGGAAGCAGCGATGCCCTAAAGAATTTCCACCAGCTCCTCCTTGGCTTTTCTCTTAAAATGGCGTTCAGAGGGAGAAGCATCCTCTGCGGCATAGCCGATGGGGAAAAGGGCAATAAGATTATATTCCTTCATTTGAGGATATAGGGTTTGAAGATAGGGTGCATCAAAATAGCCTACCCATGTGGTGCTAAGACCCAAATCCTCTATTTTAAGCAGCATGTGTGTTGCGACAATTCCGGCATCAATGTCAGCAAAATTGCGCTTATCAAAGGAGCGCACCCAGCCTTCATCCTCCTTGTAGCCGATGACAAGAAAATCATCTGCTCCAAAGGTATAGCTGCATGATTTGCGGATATTTTCCTTTGCCTCTTCGGATTTAAGCCAGAATATCTTAACAGGCTGAGTGTTTACAGCTGTCGGTGCAATTCTTCCGGCCTCTATAATTTTCTCAATCTGTTCTGCTGTTGCCCTTTTGTCGGAAAATTTTCTGCATGAATATCTTTTTTCGATCAGATTCTGAAATTCCATAATGTTGCCTCCTTTATTTTGTAAACTCTGCAAACTGAGCGTCTGCCAAATCCTCCAGCACCTTGGGCTCAATTTCTATAAGATAGCCCACCTTTCCTCCGGAGACAAAAATTGTGTCAAAGCTTTGGGCACTTTGCTCTACATAGACAGGCAGCTTGGTGCGTAAGCCGAATGGGGAGCAGCCGCCGTGAGTATAGCCGGTCAGCTCTTCAAAAATTTCGGGCTTTAGCATTTTAAGGTTGTTGACACCCACTATTCCTGCCGCTTTTTTTAAATCCATTTTCTTTTCGGCAGGCAGACAGAACACATAGCAGCTGCCCTTATGGTCTGTGGTAACCAATGTCTTAAACAATCGGTTCAAGGAATATCCGAAGTAAGCAGCTACATCAACAGCTGCCACAGGGCCGTTTTCTGTCGGGTATGTATGAAGTGTATATTGTATATTTTCCTGCTCCAATAACTTTATTGCGTTTGTTGTTTCTTGCATATGCCCTCCCGTTGTTATACCTATATCCTTGTGAATGAATGTAAATTTTTCCATACAGTGGTAAATGGTGGGATTGATTGATACAATCCCACCAACTCTTAACGTGATTTTTTAAACCGCAAATCAGCAGGGAGCAATCACTAGAATGTGATGTCCTCTCCGTTATAAGCGGCGATGTAGAGCTTCTTCATCTCATCAGGGTTGATTTCTCTGGGGTTGGTGCCGGTGCAGGGGTCTGCCACAGCGGTTACAGCCATATTGTCAACCTTGGACATAAAGTCTCCTTCTTCTATGCCGAATTCCTTGAGTGAAGCGGCCATTTTCAGCTGGCTGCGCACATCTTTGATTTTGTTTATCAAAGCAGCAACAAGCTCCTGCTGATTATTTCCCTCTAAACCAACGCGCTGTGCAATTTCGGCATAGCGGCTGCCTGCCTCAGCATTTTTGCTGTTGAAGCTGACAGTGTTGGGCAGATAGATAGCATTTGCCAGACCGTGAGGAACGCCCAATATTGCACCGGATTTATGCGCCATAGAGTGTGCAATGCCTAAAATAGCGTTGGAGAAGGACATACCTGCCAGATTCTGAGCCAGGTGCATCTGCTTGCGGGATTCCATGTCACCATTGAAGGACTTCACAAGATGATTGAATATCATTTCAATAGAGCGCATTGCAAGAGCATCGGTGAACGGATTGGCAGCAGTGGAAACATATGCCTCCAAAGCGTGTGTCAAAGCATCCATGCCTGTGTTTGCAATAAGATTTTTGGGCATGTTTTCAACCAGAGTTGTATCTAAGATAGCAACATCGGGTGTGATGTTGTAATCGGCAATAGGATATTTGATGCCGGTTTCGTTATCTGTGATAACAGCAAAGGAGGTTACCTCGGTTGCTGTTCCGCTTGTTGTGGAAATGGCGATGAAGTGTGCCTTTGTACGCAGCTTTGGCAGGTTGAAGGGCTTTGCAGCTTCCTCAAATGTAAAATCGGGGTGCTCATAAAATACCCACATTGCTTTTGCAGCATCAATCGGGGAGCCGCCGCCAATGGCTATAATCAAATCCGGCTGGAACCGGTTCATCTGACAAACGCCCTCGCGGACAGTTGCAACAGAAGGATCCTGCTCAACTCCGGAAAAGGTGGTGGATTCTATTCCTGCGCTTTTAAGATAGTTCTGCATCCTTTCGATAACACCATCGTCCTTGAGACGATTGGAACCATATACAATAAATGCCTTTGTTCCCTTAACGGTTGCCAGATATTCAATGGCGTTGTCACCAAAATAAAGATCTCTGGGGATTGTAAATCTCTGCATATCAGTATCTCCTTTTCAAATTCTAATTTCGTGGGATCGCTTCCCATGTCTTCCGTGACATATCTTAGCATGAGATATTTGGTTTGAAAAGAAGGCACTTTTTGGTGTGCTGTTAACCCAATGGTATGATTTGAGATAAATCAGGGAATTTTGCAGCTATCAATCCTCAAAATGATTTTCCTGATAGAGCTGCACATAATTTTTTCCCCATTTATCCATGGCGCTCATAATGGGAATAAGCTCTTCTCCAAGCTCTGTCAGCTTATATTCCACCGCAGGCGGAACTGTGGGATAAACTGTTCGGGAAACAATTTTGTATTTTTCCAGCTCCTTGAGCTGCTGTGTAAGCATTTTCTGAGTAATTCCTAAAATAAGGCGGCGAAACTCATTATATCTGATGGTTTTATGCAGATGAAGATTCCAGATGATGAGAGCCTTCCATTTTCCGCTTAAAATTTCCAATGTCAGCTCAATTTCGCATTGATAATTTGAGCAGCTGACCTTATGTTCACGCGAGCTTGGCATTTTAAAATTCCTCCATATTGTGGTTCTTTTATACCTGATTTTATTTTATCAGAAAAATCGGTACTTTCTGCAATTTAATTT
>JAHHUC010000005.1 GCA_020024215.1 Oscillospiraceae bacterium
TGCTCCGTAAGGAACGCCATCGTTATCAGCAAGGGGATATGGAGTTGAAAGAAGCCGTTACGAACATCTCTCACGACCTGCGAACACCATTAACAGCAATCTGCGGCTATCTGGATTTATTAAAGCATGAGGATAAGAGCGAAGCAGCACAAAGATATCTTAGCCGGATTGAGGAAAGAACAGAAGCTATGAAGTCTCTCACTGAGGAGCTGTTTCGTTATAGCATAATTCGTACAGAAAAAAGCCTTGCCCCAAAAAAGCTGAACCTTTGCCGACTGCTTGAGGATAATCTGCTTTCCTTTTATGGGGTTATGCAGGAAAAAGGCATCGTCCCTCAAATTTCACTTCCGGAAGAACCTGTCTGGAGGATATTGGACAAGTCTGCGCTGAATCGTATTTTTTCTAACATCCTCAATAATGCAGTCAAGTATTCCGATGGAGATTTGGCTGTGGAACTTACAGCAAATGGAACTATCACCTTTTCAAATACTGCTAAAGCCTTGACTTCCGTGGAGGTGGGACGACTTTTCGACCGCTTTTATACAGTAGAATCCGGACAAAGCTCCACCGGACTGGGGCTGTCTATTGCTAAGATACTTACAGAAAAGTGCAATGGCCAAATTACGGCAAAATACCATGAAAAAAAGCTGTATATAAAATTGCAGCTATAAGCAAGGGCATTTGCCAAAGACAGAAAAAACACCAAAAGCAGGAGGCTTGACTGTATCATCACAGCCAAGCCTCCTGCTTTCATCATATATTCCTACAATCGGTGATTTATGCCGTCATTGGAATAAAGTGCCTATTTTCTTATCATATCTCTGCTTATATCCTTTATTGTGTGTGCTCCGCACATCTGCATAACATCCCTCAGCTCTGCTGACAGCTTTTCAATATAACAGGCTGCCCCCTCTTCGCCATTGCCATAAACAGCCACCACCATAGGTCTGCATATGAGGACTCCGTCAGCACCCAAAGCCAGAGCCTTGAAGATGTCGGTTCCGGAACGAATACCTCCGTCAACCAGCACCGTCATGGAGCCTTTTACAGCATCTGCTATTTCCTCCAAAACCTCTGCTGTTGAAGCACATTGGTCAAGAACTCTTCCCCCATGATTTGACACCACAATAGCCGAAGCTCCTGCCTCCTTTGCCTTCAAAGCGCCCTTAACTGTCATTATGCCCTTTACTATAAACGGCTTGTCTGTCATTTTGACAATTTGAGCCAGCTGTTCTGTCGTTTTGCTTCCGGCAGGAGGATTCATATTTTTAAGAAAGGGCAGTCCCGCAGCATCAATATCCATAGCCACCGCAAAAGCATTGCTCTTTTCTGCCTGTAACAATTTGCTCCTTACAGTTTCAATATTCCACGGCTTGATTGTGGGTATGCCAATTCCGTTGTTTTCTTTTATAGCATCGGTTGCAGCGGTCATAACATCAGGATTTGTGCCGTCTCCTGTAAAGGCGGCAATACCTGCATCGGCACAGGCCTTGACCAGAACCTTGTTGTATGTAATATCGTTATAAAGCTCACTGTAATGCAGATTCACCGCTCCTGCCGGGCCTGCAAAAAACGGATAGGAAAATTTTCTGCCAAACAAGGTGACGGTTGTGTCTATATCCCTGTTTTCGCATATTGTATCCATGTTGACACGAATTTCCTGCCATTTTTCAAAATTTCTTATTGCAGTATCACCCATGCCCTTAGCACCTGGGCCGGGTATTTGATTTTTGCACGCTCTTCCGTTGCACACCGGACATGCCTTGCAGTATGAGCCTATATTGGCTCTGGCATTGGAGATAACCTCTTCATATGTCATTGTTGCTTCCTCACTTTCATATATCATATGCTAACTATAACACTATTTTGTTTTATATACAATACGATAATTTTTCTCATCTGAATAATGACAATGCACAATATATCAATAGCAGAGCCATAATTGTGTTTGTAATTTTCCCATATTTTGAAAAAAGCCTTCTGAACATAGAGCCAAAGGCTGACCAGCACAGCGTAAGGATGAATCCGTTGACTGCAAGAAACAACGCAAAGCCGATAAGTATCGGTGTATTATCATTAAAGTAGGGAATTACATACACTTGCATGGATACTATGCAATAAATATACACCTTGGGATTTATAAACTGAAGCAGCATACCGGCAAAAAAATCTCCCCTTGTCTCCTTAGACTCAATTTCCTTGCTGTTCATAAACGTCTTATACGCCAAATAAAGCATATAAATTGCGCCGAGGAGCTTCATCAAATTTTTTGCCTGCTCAATAAGGCCGGACAATGCCGAACACAGCAGAGTACACAATATTGCTATTATTGAAAATCCGCACAAAATTCCAAAATTAAAGGGAAGTGCCTTTTTAAAGCCCTTTCTGCCGGCATTTGTCATGGACATAATTGTGTTTGGCCCCGGTGTACCTGCTGTAACTGTTGTATATGTAAGAAATTGAACAATATTGAACACACCATAACCCCCTATACATATTTTCCCTGCAAATAATAACGCTTTATGCAGGCAAAGAAAAAGAACGATACCAAAATATCGTTCCTTTTCCTGCTTGTATATGATAATTACTGGGCAACAAGTTTTTCTGCAAGTTCTGTCATAATCATTGTGGCCTTTGCAAATTCACTGTACTTTGTGAATTCAACAGGGCAATGACTTCTTCCGTCCTTGCTGGGAACAAAAAGCATAACGGTGGGCAGAACCTGTCCTATTTCCAACGCATCATGGCCGGCGCCGCTGGGAAGATACTTGTATGTAAACTTATGCAGCTTGCAGCTTTCCTCCATGATTTTGAGCATTTCCTCTGAGAGATTAACAGGTGTTATCACAAGCTTTGTATCAATGGTGTATGATCCTCCCATCGCCTTTACCTCGCGGTCAAGGGCTGCGCGTATCCTGTTGGCAATGTCATTGATATTGTCATTGTTCCTTGAACGTATATCAACTGTAAACTCTACCTTTTCAGCCACAATATTCATTCCGCCGGGAATGGTGTTTATATATCCTGTTGTTGCAACGGTTCCATCGGCCTTTTCTCTTGCCCAATCAGGGATTTTGGAGATGACCTTTGTTGCCGCATCAACAGCATCCATACGCATATTCATAGGTGTGGTTCCGGCATGATCTGCTCTTCCTAAAACCGTAACCATATATCTCTGAATTCCTACAATGCAGTCAACAAGGCCTATTTCGATATTTTCGGTGTCTAAAACAGGGCCCTGCTCAATGTGAAGCTCAAGGAAGTTTCCTATTGAGCCCTTTGGCCATTTTGCCTCTGTGACCTTTTCAGGATCAAGGCCATAGCTCTTCATGGCATCATAAATGGATATTCCGTCCTTATCCTTGAATCTCTTGCAGTATTGAGCATCTCTGTTTCCCATTATTGCGCCTGAGCCGAAATAGCCTGTTCCGAATCTCATGCCCTCTTCATCGCAGAATCCAACAACCACAAAATTTCTCTTGAGCTTGGTTCCTTTGAGTTTAAGCTGTCTTGCCACCTCTATTGCAGACACAACACCGGCGATGCCGTCATAATCTCCGCCGTTTACAACAGAGTCATAATGCGAACCCATCATGACGCATGGAAGCTCCGGGTTCTCGCCCTTTAAAATTCCGATAACATTTCCGGCTGCATCTTCTCTTACATCAAGCCCTATTTCTTCCATTGTTTTCTTGAGAAAATTCACAGCTTCCCTTGCCTCCTTTGTAAACGGAAGGCGTGTACACCCATTTCCCGGAGTGGCTGTAAATTGTTTGAGGGTTTCCAAATCTTCTGCTATTCTTCCTGTAATTTCCTCAGCTCTCACGTTATTTTCTCTCCCTTAAAATTATTCTTTATTTTTTCTTCTGCGATCAAAGATATATACCTTTACCGGAGAATACAGCATTGCCGCTGTCACCAAAAGCATTGCAGCAGCAAGCAAAATATCATTTGAAAAATAAAGCCCTGTCATTATCATGGCAAAGGCAGCTACAATAGCAAGAAAAGCTATTGTAAGCCCTCCCTCTTTGGTTTTAAAAAAGCTTTTCTCCTTCATAATTCTCTCCTGTAATAAATCAAATGCAAACCAGAACAAACAAAACTGCGCCAATTGCTATTGTCACAGGAGCTGTTATGGCTATTATTTTCCTCAGCACTTCACCTTCACTGCCAAGTATATTGGCGGTTGTAGTGCCGAGTATAATTTTGCTGGGGCTGACTGCACTTCCTATTGCTCCGCCGGCTGACTGTGCGCCTAAAACTGCTGAAACATTGACATCCAAAAGCTGTGCGGTTGTAACCTGAAAGCCTCCGAACAGGATATTAGAGCTCATGTTGCTTCCTGTCATAAATGTTCCTAACAGACCTACAAACGGCGCAAGTATAACATAAAACTTGCCGAGGACATTTGCAATGCCGTTTGCAAGAACAACGGTTTGGCCTGTTCCGTCCATTATTTTGGACATGATGACAAGTCCGATCACAGCTATTCCCGAGGGCATTGTCATTGTCACAGACTTTATGAAGGCCCTCTTTGCCCCGCCGCTTTTTATCCAGCCATGCTTTTTATAATACAAAAGACCTATAACGGCAGACACAAACAAAAACATGCTTGCATGGGTGAACAATGTAAGCGGTGAGAAGCACTCTGATGCAGGATTTACATGTCCAAGCCCTGTTCTTGTCTCCAAAAATGCAAAGCCAAAGGATATTCTGCTTAAAAATTCATTTATGGGCTTAACTGTAAGGACAACAAGTGTAAGCAGAGAAAGCAGAATGTATGGTACAAACGCCTGAAGCAGCGTCATATCATCAGGCTCTTGGGCATGGCTTTCCTCAAAAAAGCCCCTTTCCATAATCGGGCTTTCCTCTATGCTCCACTTTTCTTTATACATTTTCATTTTTCCCAAAAGAAGAATTACCACAAGGGAAATGCAAGACGGAACAAAGCAGGCTATGGTTGTATTTATGCTGCTTAAAACAAGCTCTCCGCCGCCTTGTATCAGCGACAGAATCATGACAGCTGCAAAGCCTTTTTTCAAGCCCTTGCCCTTTGCATAAAACCAGCAGACAGCAAAGCCGGAAACAGCATTCCAAAACCAGATAAAAGCTGCTGTCCAGATGGCGGTGGTCAGATATTCTTCAGTTCCGCTAACAAGGTTTGCCGACATCGCAAGAGAATCCCATGCTGCGCCAAGCGTTCCGAATGTGTTGCCCCATGATTGGCCAAACAATGGTATTATAACCGCCCATATGGGCTTTACACCTATTCCTATAAGCAGTGGTGCGCCTACTGCCACAGGTACGCCGAATCCGGTAATTCCCTGAAGAAAGCTCTCAAAAACCCAGCCCATTGCAAGCACCAGCAAAAGCTCGTTGGGAAGAAGCTTTCTCATCCCGTTTCTTATTACCTGAAAGGCCTTTGCCTCATCCCCGACCTGATACATGAGAATTGCTGTCCAGACAATCAGCAGGATTATCATTGCGTTCCATATGCCCTTTGCGCTTTCTGATGCAATAAGCTGCACATCGGCCTTAAACAAGGTCATTCCTGTAAAAATCGTTATCATAAGCCCCACAGGAGCAGCTTCGGTGGCGCCCCATTTGAATTTCATCATAAGCACCAGCAGCACAACTATGGGTAAAAATGCCATTATCCACATAAACATAGCATATACTCATCCTTTATCTATAAAATCTCCATTTATTAAAGCAAACATTCTTCATAAATGAATCGTTGTTCCCCTATCATCTAAAAACCCGGTATGTACAGCCTGTCTTTTTTTAGAAAGACAGCATTTTTATTTCACGCAGGTTTTTATTGTTTAAAGCTGCAAAGAAGAAGCAAAAACATTGAAAATATTTATTTTAAGACATAAGAGAGGCCACATCAAATATGCAGCCTTGCCCTTATGCATTATTTTCAAAGCGTTTATCTATACATTTTGCCTTTCCCTGCATCCTGATGTGGATTTTACAGAGTAAAGCCCAGCTTTTTTGCATATGCTCTGATTGCCTTTTGGAAGCAGATTATAGGCGGATGTACCGTACCTGCACCAATCTGGCCATAGCCTGCAATCTTATGTGCTATTCCTGTGTTGATAACAGGTGTTATTTCCTTTTCAACAACAAGTCTTGCATCTATGCCAAGGCAAGCTCCCTGGAAATTCCAAGTGGGGATGATAAAATTGGGGTTTCTGCCTATGGTGATCTCCGCCATTTCATTGCTGGTGCGAAGGGCATCCTCATATCCGCCTGCACCTACAAATCTTGTTACAGCCGGTGCTGCTATCATGGCCATTCCGCCAACACCAAAGGTTTCTGTTATTGCGCTGTCACCCATATCCGGGCAGGCATCCTCTTTGTCATAGCCTGTGAAGTACAATCCCTGAGGTGTGTTTACAGGGCCTGTGAACCACTCATCCCCCATGCCGGCTATCCTTATTCCAAATTCATATCCGTTGCGGCACATGGCTGTGACAATTGTTCCCTCTTTTATTGTGCGGGCAGAATCCATTACAGCCTTGCCGGTTGCCATCATGATATTAAGGAAGAACTGATCTGTGTCTGATAAGAACTTGATAACATCATATCTGTCCTTTTCATCCATCTCCATTTTTGTGATTATCGGAGCTACTTCCTTTAAAAATACAAGTGAAGCAGCTATATTTCTTTGATGGAACTCATCTCCCATAGCTATGGCCTTAGCCACCATAGGATTGACATTTATGCCGCCCAGCTGACGGATAGCCCTTCCGAGTGTGGGTCCTAAAACATCTCTCATCCAGCGAAGTCTTTCTACAACCTCCTGTGAATATGCTCCAAACCTGAGAACCTTGCCTATGCCTTCATTCATGGTGCAGTATGCTCTGTTTCCGTCAGTTTTGTTTTCAACAACAAATACAGGCATATTAGGAGAGGTTATTCCGCCCATAGGGCCTACGGCATTTACATGATGACAGGGAATGAATTCAATTTCCTTGCCCTCTAACATTCTTCTTGCCTCTGCCTCATCAGCTGCCCACTCTTCAAAGAGAACAGCACCTACACAGGAGCCCTGCATGGGATCGGGCATATTCTCATATGCAACAGGAGGACCTGCATGAAGTATTGCCTTTTTGTTGGATAATTCAGGAATCACGTCCTTTGCACGAACATTGTCGATGAGCACAGGCTGGCTTGAAACAACCTTAGCTATCACAGCATTGTTTGCCTCGTCGATTTCATCCTTGGCTCTTAAAAAGTTGAGTATTTTGATAAGCTCAACATCGCCTCCGGCAGGAGGCATCCAGTCATATTGCACTGTTTCGCATCCAAACTGCTCGGCTACCTCTGCAAAGCTTTTAAGTCCGATATTGATGATTTTAGGCTTTTCAGACAGCATATTAAGCAGCTTTTCGGAGGCGCGTTCCCTTTTGATTTCCACAACCTCTTTTTTGCGGATTTCCTTTTCAGGCTCATCAAATTTAAGGCCTATCGCATGGATAGCTGCTGTAACAGCCAGCTTGTTTGTTTCACACACTATAACACCGGCATCTTTAAGCTTGGAAACCGCATCATCATATCCTTGATAATCTCTTCTTGTTCCGCAAACAGTAGCTATGAAGAAAACCTTTCTTCCGTCTGCCTGAGCCTTTTTGTCAAGCTCTGCAATGGTTGGAAGCAGTGCCCCTGCCATATCGGCATGAGAACCATATCCCAGCATAACATCAAACAGCACCACCGCTGTGGACTCATCATCCACCGCCTGCTTCATACATTCAATGCGCTTTGCAGGATCTATCATCGGATGAGGCTTTCCCTGTGTATATACATCATCGCCTAAATCCACAACAATGTGTCCGTCTGTATTAAGCATATAGCCTTCTTTTTTCTGGGGAGGAACCTTGAGGTCAAGTGCATCCTTTATAAGCATGGCAGCCTCACCTGCAAGTGTTCCGCCGGAATAATATGCCTTTATTGTCTTTTTATCCTCCGGCTTGTAAAAATCCTTCTCATCGATCAAAATCTCGCCCTGAGCAACCTCTTTGTTGCGAACAAGGCTTACAGCAAGGCGGGCAGCCTCATCAAGCGTGTAGGCATGATAGAAGTTTTCCTCGTGATACAAGGGCTTTTCACCTAAGAACAGTGTGATTACAGGCTTATTGAAATTGCTCAGCCTGTTGGATATTTTTTCTCTTACAGATTGTGCAGGGGGCTTGGATATAACTATGAGCACCTTAACGCTCTCATCTTCCTCCATAGCGTCAATCATATCCATCATTGTGATTCCGCCGACCTCTGTGGAAAGATCGCGTCCGCCTGTGCCGATGGCATTTTTTACGCCTTCGCCAAGCCTGTCAATTATTGTTGTAAGCTCCTGTATTCCGGTGCCGGAGGCTCCGATAATGCCGATTGAGCCGGGAGCTACACTGTTTGTAAATGCTATGGGAACACCCTGGATAATGCCTGTTCCGCAGTCAGGTCCCATAACAGCAAGGCCCTTTGAGTGAGCCTTTTCCTTCAATTTCTTTTCATCCTCAATGGTAACATTGTCGCTGAACATGAAAACATTCATATTTTCATCTAATGCGCGGTCAGCTTCCATTGCAGCATACATTCCCGGCACTGAAATTACGGCAAGGTTGGCATCAGGCAGTGCTGCAACAGCCTTATCCCATGATTTCACGCTTTCCCTTCCGCTCTTTTTTGCGCTGTCGGTAGACTGCTGTTTGAAAAATTCCTCTGTTTCCTTTTCGATTGTATCCAAAATGGAATCATCATCTACATCTGCTACCATTACCATGTCATTTGCCGTAGCTGACATAAGCTCTTCGGTTGCAAGGCCGGACTGCTTATAAATATCCTTATTAGCAGGTGTGGCCATCATAATTGAAACCTTTTTAACTCCGGAAATAGTTGAAATTTTATTAGTCAGAAGCATAAGAACGACTGAGTCGTGATAGCTTCCCTTTTTTACTATACTCTTTAACACACTTTATCCCTTTCCTAATCAGCAAACCTGTTTTTATGGTCATATCTGTTGTAATGAATATCATCGCTTTTAAGATAGTTGTAAATATCGTCCACTATTTCTATTCCGCCGGCCTTATGTGTCTCCTCAACTCGCAAGGCTGCCCTTTCTCCGGGATAATATACCTTGTCATGTCCTCTTGCCGGAGGCATGCTTCCAAGTTCGTCGCAGACCTGTGACATACTTTTCTTAAATTCATCAATGCCGACAAATTTTGAAGGGTCCATAACGATGTGCATCTGTCCTAAATTTCTGCCCTGAGAGCAATCGTGGTACATAGAGCTTACATGCTTTCCAAAGGGCACACCCAGCAAAACGCCTGAGAATATATCCACCATCATCATAAGTCCGTAACCCTTTGCACCAGCAATGGGAACAAGTGCATTTACATGGTGGGGATTTGTGACAGGCTCACCCTTTTCATCCACCGCCCAGTCATCGGGTATGGACATATTTTTTGAACGCCTGTCCAAAATTTTTCCCCATGCCTGCACCGTAGTAGCCATATCAAATACCACAGTTCTCTCATCTGCTGTGGGAGCTGCAAAGGAAATGGGGTTTGTGCCGTAATAAGGCTCTGTTCCTCCAAAGGGGACTGCCATTGGGTCTGACTGGCACATGGAAATTGCCACCAAATCATTCTTTGCTGCCATTTCGGTGTAATATCCCAATGAACCGCTGTGGGATATATTTCTTATTCCGACCACTGCAATTCCCTTTTCCTTTGCCATTTTAACAGCATTTTCCATAGCCATGGTTGCCGCAACAAAACCGCAGCCGTTGTCACCTTCAAAAATGGCAGAACATGGGCCTGTCTCCTTCCACTGAAATTCAGGCTCTATTGTCATTCCGCCCTTTGCTATTCTCTCGCTGTAATATTCCACACGGACAGCGCCATGAGAGTGATAGCCTCTTTCATCTGCCCATGTAAGCACCTCGGCTGCCATATCGGCATGCTCTGCCTTAAGGCCTGCCTTTGTAAGCTTATTTTTAATCAAATCCTTTAATTCTGCTCGTAAAAGTCTCATCCTTATCCGCCCTTCATAACATTCTGCTGCCCTGCTTTAAAGGTGTACGTCCCTGTTGCAATCCTTTGAATAGATGTAAACAAGCTCTTCTTCTCTGCCCTCGTCACCTACTGCATAGCAGGCCTGGGGACAATAGGCATCCAAAAATACATAGTCGCCCTTTTTAAGAGGAACCCAGTCATTATCCAATCTGTACATTGCCTTTCCGGAAAGGAAGTACATTCCGTGCTCCTGAATATGTGTCTCTATATATCCGTGGGATGCTCCTATATGGAACTTGAGTATGTGCATATTCATATCAAAGCCCATATCCTCGGATGCAGGAAGAAGGTTCTGGATGTAGCAGTTGTTCATTCCCTCATAGGAAATCCAGGGAAGCTCGTTGCAGTTTCCTACAACTGTATGCGCGCTCAAGCCCTCAACCTTGTCATATCTGCGCTTGTAGGCAAAAAGCTTGGCATCCTCACTCTTTGTATTTTCAAAGGAAATGGGGCTGCTTTCGGGAGAATAGATATACTCGCCCTTTTTAAGCACTGCTTCCTTATCCTTATTCTTTACCTTTATTTCTCCCTCTACCACATAGATGAAGGATTCAAGTCCCTCACCGCCGAATTTTTCATTTTTTCCGCCTTCATGTGCAGTGATGAGATAATCTGCAAAGGATGCTCCCATTTCAGGTGAACCAAGGATTGTTACATCACACTTTTCATATCCGGGAATAATGTTTTTTACAAGGCCGTCCGGCTCAAGAATTACATAATTCTCCTTCTTTATCACTGATCTTGTCATCAGCAATTCATCTCTGTATCCTTCCTGCTTATTCAAATAGCTCATTCTTATCATCCTTTCATTCTCTTTAAGACCAAAAGGGGTCCTTTTTGCTTTTTACTATTTCATTATGGTAAATTATCCTGCCTTTTACAATGTCTACATTGGACAAATCATACAATGTTTTTTATCTATTTATCTTCCAAAATATATTTGTCAGCGCAATTGTGATATAATCTATATATCTCAGATAATTAAGACAGGCAGATATTGGCTGTCTGCAAACAGGAGGATTTTTTATATGTTGACAAAAAAGGATTATAAATGGTCATGTGAGCTTTACAATAAACATTCCACACTTTACATACAAGATGACATAACTCCCAAGGCCTGCATACTCTATTTTCATGGCGGAGGATTATTATACGGCTTAAAGAATGATTTGCCAGACAGCCATATAGAATTTCTTACAAAGGAGGGCTATGCGATACTCTGCTGTGACTATCCTCTGGCTCCTGCTGCAAAGCTGGATATAATTTTAAAGGATGTTAAAGCTTCCGTAAATGAATATGAAAATGTGCTTTTTTCACTGTGCGGCTTAAACCTGCCCTTTTTCTTATGGGGAAGATCTGCCGGTGCATATCTTTGCCTGCTCGCAGCCTCCAAAGGCGATCTTTCAAAAACGCCCCTTGGAATAATTTCCTATTACGGCTATGGCTTTTTGACAGATGCATGGTTCAACAGCCCCAGCAGCAGCTATACGGCTCTTCCTGCAATTGATGAATCGTGCCTTTGCGCAATACCCTCTGACATCCATGCAGATGGCCCCTTGGATACACATTACAGTGTATATGTGTATGCAAGACAGACCGGCAAATGGGTGGATCTGATATATGAAGGAAGAGAAAAATTTTTTTATCTTGATTATACACTGCGCAGCTGCAGCAAAATGCCCTGTCCTTTATTCTGTGCTCATTCTATAAATGATGGGGATGTCCCCTATGCCGAATTTATTGAGCTTTCCAACAGATTTTCTCCTCAGTGCTTTACGGCATCTGAAAATATGCATGATTTTGACCGCATTGAAAAATCCAATACCACACACAGGCTTTTATGCTCGACGCTTGATTTTCTTGAAAACAATTTGGCATAAACAGCAGGGCAAAAAAGAGAGGGGCAGCTGCATATAAGACAGCTGTCCCTCTTGAATATAAAGCCGGCCTGTTCAGGTTTATCAAGGGCAGAATATCCGTAAAAGCCCTTATTATCCCTGCTTTAAAGGTGTACGTCCCTGTTGCAATCCTTTGAATAGATGTAAACAAGCTCTTCTTCTCTGCCCTCGTCACCTACTGCATAGCAGGCCTGGGGACAATAGGCATCCAAAAATACATAGTCGCCCTTTTTAAGAGGAACCCAGTCATTATCCAATCTGTACATTGCCTTTCCGGAAAGGAAGTACATTCCGTGCTCCTGAATATGTGTCTCTATATATCCGTGGGATGCTCCTATATGGAACTTGAGTATGTGCATATTCATATCAAAGCCCATATCCTCGGATGCAGGAAGAAGGTTCTGGATGTAGCAGTTGTTCATTCCCTCATAGGAAATCCAGGGAAGCTCGTTGCAGTTTCCTACAACTGTATGCGCGCTCAAGCCCTCAACCTTGTCATATCTGCGCTTGTAGGCAAAAAGCTTGGCATCCTCACTCTTTGTATTTTCAAAGGAAATGGGGCTGCTTTCGGGAGAATAGATATACTCGCCCTTTTTAAGCACTGCTTCCTTATCCTTATTCTTTACCTTTATTTCTCCCTCTACCACATAGATGAAGGATTCAAGTCCCTCACCGCCGAATTTTTCATTTTTTCCGCCTTCATGTGCAGTGATGAGATAATCTGCAAAGGATGCTCCCATTTCAGGTGAACCAAGGATTGTTACATCACACTTTTCATATCCGGGAATAATGTTTTTTACAAGGCCGTCCGGCTCAAGAATTACATAATTCTCCTTCTTTATCACTGATCTTGTCATCAGCAATTCATCTCTGTATCCTTCCTGCTTATTCAAATAGCTCATTCTTATCATCCTTTCATTCTCTTTAAGACCAAAAGGGGTCCTTTTTGCCTTTTACCATTTCATTATGGCAATATTCTGTCCTTTTTTCAATATCAAATATATACAAATATTGTCCACATGGCACACTGTGCAGCCAGCCCTTATTCCTTGCTGAAAATAGTGCCCTTGCAGAAGGATCTGCTTGATTTCATATATTTCATAAGCAGATAATATGCCAGTCCTGTGGGAATAAGGCTTACATACCAAGAGATATCAACTACGAACAGTGAGCATACAGAACCAAACAAAATGGCAATAACTGCAGCCCAGTTTATTCCCTTGAAGGGGCCTTCCTTGTTATACATATCATTGATATCCAATTTCTGCTTGCGGAGGATAAAATAATCCACTGCCATAACGGCAAAAATCGGACCGAGAAATGCAGAATATATCTGTGTAAACAGGGCAAGTCCGGCGGCAGATTCCGCTGTGACAAGCTTCCACGGCATGCACAATACCGAAAGGATTCCCACCAATATTGTGCTGTGTGACCACTTTAAATGAAAAGCTTCCATAAGCACATATGCAGGAGGAACGATATTATTCAATACGTTGGTTGTAACCTGAGCAAAGGCGATGAACAGCAATGTCACAATTGTAAGAGTTTTGCTTCCCATGGTTGTGGAAAATACAACAACAGGGTCACTGTTTCCTGTGGCAGCTGTTACCAAAAGTCCGATAAGTCCCATAAACAATGTCACAGGAAGGATGGCAATTGTATATATGCTTCCTGTAAAGAAGGGTCCGACCTTTTTCTGAACGGTGCGGGAATAGTCGGATGCATTGGTTATCATGGTAGAATAAATTCCCAGAAAGGATGTGGTGGCAGCCCAAAAAGGCATTCCCCAGGTTCCTGTTATTCCGCTGAATTTATCTCCAATCTCCACTGCAAATCGTGTGTTTACCACATAGAGCATATAGATGAGGATCGCAATGATAAATATGCATGAGATATTTTCCATCCACTTTATGCCGCTGAAGCCCTTTATGGAAAGCGCAACCTGAAGCATGGTGAACAATGCATAAACCACCGGAAGGTTATCTATTCCAAAAAGAATTTTAAGGCAGCTGTTTATGGCGCCTGCTCCCACCCAGCTTTGGAAGCCAAACCAAACAATGGCCGGAACTCCTCTTAAAAGGCCGGGTATCTTTACTCCTGCGGTTCCGAAGCTGCTGCGCAGCTGAACTGTAAAGGGAATGCCGTATTTATGGCCGCACTGTCCGATAATTACAAGTCCAACTGCAATTACAACACAGCCTATCGCCATAGCCAATATTGCCTGGGGGATAGTCAGGACTCCTATAAGTCCTGCACCCATAGAAAAGGTTCCTATCGAAACACATCCGCCCATAAAGCTGGCTGTGTATGAAAGCGGATCCATGATGCGCTCTTTTGTAGGCAGCAAATCCGCATCTACATTTTTAGCAAATTCGGGGTTGAGATTCTGATTGTCAATAATCTTCATTTTATGTCCCTCCAAAACAGCCTGCACGGCTACTTCAACTTGGTAATCAAGGTTCCGCACGCCTTTTCGGCCTTTATTTTTCCATCCTCTGCTACAACCTGACCTCTGACTATTGTACACACGGGAAGTCCTTTTCCCTCCATTCCCACAAAAGCGGAAATCTTATTTACATAGCAAAGGGAATCGCTTGTTATCTTCCAGCTTTTATCAGGATCGACAATGACAAAATCCGCATCAAAGCCAATTTTGATATCGCCCTTTCTGCCGTAGATTCCAAAAGCCTGTGCAGGCTTTTTAGCCATTGCATTTGCAAGCACACTGGGGGAAATTCTTCGCTTTGTCACGCCTTCGTTGAATGAAACCTGAAAACCGCTTTGTATTCCGCTTATTCCGCCCCATACATCAAATACATTCTCGATTTTTTTGCCCAATATCTCGTTGTATTTTTCATCATATGTGCATGGCGAATGATCGCTTGCTATTCCGCTGAAGGTTCCGTCCTTTACATATTCCCAAAGCCTGTCTACCTCCTCCTGAGAGCGAAGCGGAGGCGCACACTTGAACAGCGGTCCGTTTTTGATTACATCCTCATCTGTCAGGCTGAGATAATGTGAGCAGGTCTCGGCTGTAACATCATAGCCCTGCTGCTGTGCCTCTTTGATCTTCTGAGCTACATCAGGGCTGCTTACATGGCAGATGTGAACCTTGCAGCCTGTTGCCTTTGACAGCTCGATTATATCCACAGTAGCCAGCATTTCAGCTGCCACAGGTCTGGATTCCAAAAATGCCTTCCAGTCCAATCTGCCTGCATTTTTCATGCGGCTCTCCTGAGCTTTTATCATGGAATAATCTTCACAGTGAAATCCCGCTCTGCCGTCAAACTCCTTTATTATCTGCAATGCCTCATAAGCCTGTCCGTAATTGAGTGAGCTGTAATCAGGAGAAACCGGGCCTATAAAGGATTTGAAGGCCACGCAGCCCTTTTCGTCAAGCCCGCTGAGATCCTTGAAGTTATCAGGAACAAGTCCGCCCCAAAGACAATAATCTGTGTAGGCATTAGGACCTACCTTTTTTACCTTTTTATCAAAGATATCGGCATTTGTCATGGCAGGCTCGTTCTGCAAAGGCATATCTATTATTGTGGTGTATCCGCCTATTGCCGCAGCCTTTGTGCCATGCTCATAATCCTCTCGCCATTCATATCCCGGATCATTAAGATGGGCGTGTGTATC
Source organism: Oscillospiraceae bacterium (assembly GCA_020024215.1). Lineage (GTDB taxonomy): Bacteria > Bacillota > Clostridia > Oscillospirales > Ruminococcaceae > Yanshouia. The sequence goes on from JAHHUC010000005.1 coordinate 15,620, forward strand.
GATCGCGCCGGGAAATACATAATTTCCCTTTGCGTCGATTACCTTTACTGCTTCTGCCTCTGTTTTCGGAAGCATTATTGCTGCAATTTTTTCATCCTTTACAGCTATATCACCCTCAAATACAGAATCGGGGGTAACAATTCTTCCGTTTTTAATCAATAAATCATACAACATCAGAAATCACTCCTTTGGTTATGTTTTTATTTATCCAAAATTGTGCCTTTTCTAAATCTCTGGCAGGAAGGCATCTTCTTCATGCACAAATAGAATATCAAGCCTGTGGGAATTGTTGCTGTGAAGAAGGATATATCAACATTGATAAGTCCTATAACAGCGCCCACCAATATGGCGATGATAGCTGCATAGTTGACACCGCGGTGATCGCCGTTGTCATCATACAGATCATCCAACTCGGAAGCTGTGACTTTGCCCTTGTGCAGAATGAAATAATCTGTTATCAATACTGCAAAGATAGGTCCGAAGAAAGCTGTGTAGATTTTTACAAAAATATCAAGACCTGAAGCTGAGCTGTCGTTTACAAGAATCCAAGGGCATGTGCAAACAGCCAGAATACCTACCAAAACAACAGATGTTTTGTGCTTTATCTTAAAAGCATCCATAAAGGCATATGCAGGGGGGATAACATTGCTTGCAAGGTTGGTGGAAAGCTGTGCAAAAATAATGAATCCGAGTGTTACGATGAGTACCAGCTTGTTTCCAACCATCTGGGAAAATGCGTTTATGGGGTTGGCTATGCCTGTTGCGGTGGATGCCATAGCGCCGATGATGCCCAGCAAAACTGTTGCCGGAACCATAGCGAGGAAGTATGAAGCTCCGCGCTTTGCTGTGGAATATCCGGGCTTGACCTCACGGGAATAGTCTCCTGCATTGAGCATAACTGTGGTGCTGTTGCCGAAAAATGCGATTGTAGCTGCTATAAAGGGCATTCCCCAGGTTCCCTCTTTGTTTAAAAGCTTTGCGCTGATGACATCGCCATACTGTGTAACACACACATAAAGCATATAGCACATTGCAATAACAATTACGCAGCCGCCTACATTTCCTACCCACTTAGCTCCCTGAAATCCCTTTATTGAGAGATATATCTGAAGAAGCTGGAACAATATAAAGAAAAGAACTACATTGTCATAGCCGAAAATCGCCTTTGATATATTATTGATGGCAGCTCCTCCAAGCCATGTCTGAAAGCCATACCACACAATTGCCGGAAGACCTCTTATCATTACGGGAACTATGTTGCCCTTTGTGCCAAAGGCGCTTTTAAGCTGAACTGTATAGGGTGCTCCTGTCTTATAGCTGAACTGGTCATTGAGACAGATTCCCACCACCAAAAGTCCGGAGCCTATCAAAACAGCAAGAAAAACCTGCAAAAGATTTAAGCCCTTGTCAAGCTGTGCCGAACCCATTGTAAGCGTTCCGATGGAAATACAGCCTCCGAGCCAAAGCATTGTGTTAGAGCCCCAGCCCATAATGCGGTCCTGTTCTTTAATCGGAGATAGAGAATTTGTTTCCTGTTTTGTTTCTTTTTTTGTATCTTTCATTGCCATCTTCCCTTCTGTTTTTTACTTAACGGGTGTTATATACTCACCATAGCCGATGGCATCTTCTTTATACATGCCGTTTTCTGCAACTATTTTTCCCCTTATCACTGTGCATATGGGGGTTCCCTTTCCCTCCAGCTTGTCAAAGCAGGATACATGGCCCTTTGTCAAAAGCTCCTTTTGATTGCACTTCCAGCTCTTTTCAGGATCAAGGATGACAGCATCTGCATCAAAGCCAATTTCAAATGCACCCTTGCGTCCGTATAAGCCGAAAACTTTTGCAGGATTATAGTCCATAACCTTTGAAATGAGAGTGGGGCTTAAACCTTTTTTGTGAACAACCATATCAAACATCATAGGCAGGAAGAACTGAATGGAATTCAAGCCGCCCCATGCGTGCCAGATATCCTTTGTGTTGTTGTCCTTCTCATCATCTGCCGCAGGAGAATGGTCGCTTCCTACGCAGGACAATGTGCCGTCCAGCACATAATCCCACAGCTTCTCCATATCCTCCTTCTTTCTCATGGGAGGTGTGCACTTGGCAGGAGCGCCCTTTTCAAAAACAAAGTCCTCTGTAAAGCCAAGATAATGCGGGCAGGTTTCAGCTGTTACAGCAAGGCCCTCATAAATTGCATCCTTGACCACCTGTGCAACCATAGGATGGCTGACATGGCAGATATGCACCCTTGCTCCTGTGGCTCTTGCCATATCTATAACATTCTTTGTGGCAACATATTCTGTCCACACATCATGGGAATCAAGGAAGTCTCTGATTTTTTCCTTATCGGTTCTGTCCTTTTTCGCCTTTGCCTCTCTCTCACGCTCACGAACCTGTCCGAATTCTTCACAATGGAAGCCGCAGAGCGCATTGTATGGCTTGAGAATTTCCAGCGCCTTTCTTATATTTCCCAGGTTGACTGTCGGGAAAAGATCTCCGTTAGGACATGTAAAACCTTTAAAGGCGGCAACTCCGCACTTATGAAGCTCCACAAGATCATTCATATTGTTTTTTACAGAATCGGGAGAATCGTTGTAATCTCCTACAATTCCGCCCCAGAGAGCATAATCTACCACAGCATGTCTGCTGATTTTTCCCAGCTTTAAATCAAATATTTCCTTATTCATAAGGGAAGGATTATTGTTAAGAGGCATATCTATCAATGTGGTGCAGCCTGCAACAGCCGCTGCACGGGAGCCTGTTTCAAAATCCTCGCGATATTCAAATCCGGGTTCATTCATATGGGCATGGCAATCAATAATTCCGGGGAACACATAATTTCCCTTCGCATCAATTATTTCCTTGGCCTGTGCATCCGATTCCGGAGAAAGAAAAGCTGAATATTTGCCGTCTTTAATTGCAATATCCGCCTTGTATATCCTGTCCGGTGTTACAAGCTGTCCGTTTTTGATTATCAAATCATACATATTGCTGTCACTCCTTATTTTATATTTCGGGGTTTATTTTAATTTGGTATGACCAAATTGACGTTTGCTTGGGTAAATATAAATAATTTGTCAACAAAGGATATTTGCTGTTTCCTTTTCCTTTGTTTTCTGCTATTATCTTCATATTGTCTGATAAATCAGAGGGGGCTGTACAAATGAACATAGAAATTACCAACACCACATCCTTTGTCTTAAACGAGCTTAAAAAGAAAACGCATGGAACGGTTCACTCTGTTTATCGCAAAACCATAAACATAGTCTTAGGCGAAAAGCTGCTTGCGCTTCAGGCTTCAAATACACCCATTTCGCCTTTGAGCATGATAACAAATCTGTGTGAAGCCCATATGGATTCTCTCGCTGTAAAACAGGGTATGGCTGTGTTTATTATGCACAATGAGATAAGGATAATCCTTTCAAAGGATGAGGCCCTCACCTTCAGCTATTTGAATTCCCAAATCACAGACACCCATTTTGATATCAGCCTCACAGATTTTGAAGCTGATAAAACATATTCTCTTATATCGCAGACGCTTAAAGGTCACAGCTTAAATGGCCTGGCGCAATTAAATGACTGCGGCCTTTCACAGCTTCCCACTTATCTTGCTGCGGCAAAAACTGTCATCAGAAATTCTCTCAAGGCGTATAAAAGGATGGATTGGGAGGAAAGCGCCGGTCTGCTGGTCAAGCTGATCGGCTTGGGGATAGGTCTTACACCAAGCGGAGATGATTTTCTCTGCGGTGTAATGGCGGGACTTATCATGACCGGAAAATCAGACCATCCCTTTACAGCCTGCTTATCCTCCCTTATCCGCTGCCACCTTTCAGATACCAATGACATCAGCAGCGCTTTTCTTGAATGTGCGCTTATGCATCATTTTGGAGAAGCTGTCCACGCACTGAAGTATGCTCAGGATTCAGATGAAATATATGAGCAGTTTTCCAAAATCGGACATTCTTCCGGAACAGATACACTTTGCGGTGTATGCTTTTCCCTTATGCTCCCCTTTTAGAAAAACTAATATGTCACTGTTTTCTTTTCGTTGTACACGTCATAGTCCAGCTCATTGAGCTTATGGGCTACAAGCATGCCGACCATTACGTCCACATCTACATTCATAAGTGTTCTGAACATTCCTGCAAACCAGTCTATTCCAATGAGAACTGCAAGGCTTTCCAAGGGAAGTCCCAAGGAGGATGCCAGGAATGTATAAACAATAACCGAGCCGCCGGGAACTGATATGGTTCCCATGCACATAAGGCAGGAAAGCACAATAGCCATTCCCATCTGATAGGTTGTCATTGTTATATTTGTGGACTGTGCCATAAAGAAGATGGCAGATACATAGCACATGGCAGCTCCGCAGCTGTTCATGGACATTGTTATAGGGCCTGTAAAATCTGCCACTTTTCTGCTTATGCCAAACTTTGTTACCTCGTCCTCCATCTTTGTGGGAAGACAGATAGCCCCTGATGTTGTGGTCAATGCCATAATGGACATCTTTGCGAACTTTTTAGGCAGCTTTGCAGGATTTACCTTGCATATAGCCGCTGTCATAGGAATAAAGATAAGGAATTGCAGCAGATCTCCAACAAGAAGCAGTCCTAAAAATTTAATCATTGGAACAATTACCGCAAAGCCTGTTGATCCTGCCACATTTGCAAGCAGGCAGAAGATACCGACAGGAGCTATTTTCATAACAATCTTTATTATATTTGTTATTATGGCATTAAGGCCCCTTACCCATTCCACCATATTGCTGTTTTTTGTTTCCTTAGTATATATTCCCATTGCAACGCCGAAAAACAAAGAAAACACTATGCAGGGAACCATTGAGCTTTCAGCCATTGCACTTATTATATTTGTAGGCACAAATCCAAGAAGTGTATCCTGAAGCGATGCGGAGGCAACTTGGGCATTTGCTATCTGCTCAGAGCTTGCAATTTCAATTCCTACACCGGGCTTGATAAACAAGGACAGTGCGACTCCCATGCCGGCTGAAATTATGGTAAAAAATACGATCCACTTGAATGTGTGAAAGCCCATTTTTCCAACATCCTGGCTGTCTCCTCCGCCAACTGCAACCGATACCGCAGACATGACAAGAAGCACAACTGACATCTGGATAAGGCGTATAAATATGTCACCTATGAATTTAAGGTTGGCAGCCCATTCTCCGACAAAGGTTCCAAAAAGAATTCCTCCGATTGTGGCAATAAGTATCTGCGTTGTGAGAGATAATGTAAATTTTTTGCTTTTTTCCATTTTCATTCCCCTTTACTTTCAGCTTCTAAGAAGCTGCAGCCTTTATTTTTTTAATCTGTGGGCTTAATATACTTTTTTTGCAAATGCCCTGTATGGGACATTCATAAAAGTATAATGCAAAACGCCCACAGATTTTATTTTTATTAAAATTATTTCGCTGTACTTATTAAAGCAAGAGGTATTCTGAAAGAATATCGCACATATTTGCAGCAGCTCCGTAATCAGCCACATTGAATATAGCTGCGTTTTCATCGCTGTTTATTGCAATGTAAAGCTTTGTATCCTTTATTCCCTCGGTGTGCTGAATGGCTCCGGACACACCTAGGGAAACTGCAATTTTAGGACGCACTGTAAAGCCGGTCTGTCCAATCTGGTGATCAAACGGAATAAGTCCGGAATCCACCATAGGCCTTGTGCCGCCGATGGCAGCGCCTATCTTATCTGCAAATTTCTTGAGCAGCTCGAAATTGCCGTCCTCCAAAGCTCCTCGTCCTCCTACAACCAATATGTCCGCAGAAAGTATGCTGTCTGTTTCTGCCTCGGAGGGAATGCTCTCTAAAACCCTTACCTTGGATTCAGGAGCTTTTATATCATCAAAATAAACAACCTCGGCGCTCTCTGTTGTTTTTTCTGCCATCTGATATACACCGGGACGAATTGTCATCATCTGAGGATATACATTGTCTGCTGTTACAATTGTGACAAAGACATTTTCACCGAAGGAGGGCTTATTCTGCTTGATAAAGCAGCTTCCATCCTCTCTTTTTCCAACCAAAAGCTCTGTGCAGTCTGCTGTCATGCCGCAGTTAAGCTTCATTGCCACTCTTGAAAAAATCGAACGTCCGTTTGGTGTTGCCGGAACAAGAACGCTGGACGGCTCTATTTTTTTCAGCATTTCTGCAATCACATATGCAGCAGATTCATCCTGAAGAAGCATATCACGGCCGGTGTTGACAGCATATATTTTTTCTGCTCCAAGGCCGCTCAGTTCATTGATAATATTTTGGCAATCATTATCTGCCACAATGGCGCTGATTGTTTCCTTTGTTTCTTTTTTTATCAGCTTTGCTGCTGTGATAAGCTCTGCAACAACTGGGTCTAACTTTCCGTTACAGGTTTCTGCATAAACACAAATTCCACTGGCCATTATATTTTCCCCTTCTCCGCTTCTATCAAATCTTTAAGCTGCAAAGCAATTTCCTTTGCACTTCCCTTTATCATAGATGCTGTTTTTGACCTCTCAGGCTCAAATGAATCTATGACCTTTGTAGGGGAGCCCTTGATGCCTGTCATCATAGGATCGAGCATAAGCTCAGAATTGGTGTAGGTTATCAAAGGCTTGTTTTTGGCTTCTCTCTTAGATCTTAATGTAGCAAGTCTTGGTTCATTGCAGCCAAAATTTACAGAAACTGCTGCCGGAAGCTCAACTAAGGCGCGAAGCTTATCCTCATGCACTTTTTTTATGATTTCAACACAGCTGTCATTGTTGCTGCTCAAGCTTACGCTTTGAATTTCCGATACATGAGGTATATCCATACATTCTGCCACCATAGCTCCCACCTGACCTGTTGCTCCGTCAGATGACATGGCTCCGCATACAATCAAATCAAAAGCTCCGTACTTTTTTACAGCTGCTGCAATTACCCTTGCTGTTGCAAGAGTGTCACCGGCTGCAAATGCACGGTCGGTGATAAGGCAGCCTTCGTCACATCCGAGAGCCAGTGCATCCCTCAGTGACCTTTCGGCGTCAGGAGGTCCCATGGTAAATACTGCAACCTTTCCTCCTGTCTGCTCCTTGAGCAGCAAAGCCGATTCTATTGCATTCAAATCAGCCGGGTTGATCATTGCCTCGGAGCTTTCACGCACCAAAGCATGTGTAACAGGATCAACTGAAACATCATTTGAAACAGGGACCTGCTTAATAAGAACTGCTATATTCATGTGTTTCACCTTAATTTTTTATTATTCTGAGAGATTACTTGTTAAGAAGGCGCTTGAATGCCCAGTTTTCCAATAAAGGTGTGGATTCGCCAATCATGATGAACTTAGCAAGATCTCTTGTGGCAGCAGGAGCTTCAATAACTCCGTTTCCGCCGAAGCCTGTGGAAAGCAGATAGCCTTCAACGGGTGTCTCTCCCAAAATGGGCCAGAAATCAACAGGCTCTGCACGATAGGAAAGCCATGAGGATACCAAGCCGCTGTCAACAATTCCGGGAACCTTTGCATCGAGCTGATCAAGGAGGAAATCAATGAAATAGTCATCGGTTCCGCCTGTCATGGGAAGCTTGTCAGGATCCCACTGACCTGCGTGCATGGGATTGCTGAGATCCATTGAAAGGTGTGACTTGCAGATGAAGATGTTGTCTCCTGCCCTCAGAGCATAGAATTCAGGATACTTCAATACAGGGAAGGTGTAGCTGAGCTTCTTTCCGGGAGGGCATAAGAAGAATGCTTCTGCCTTTGTGTGCCAGATGGGAACATTCAAGCCAACCATCTCGCCTGTAAATTTGCTCCAGGGGCCTGTGCAGTCTACAACGGTGTCAAATTCATACTTTTCTCCCTCAGATGTCACAAGTCCTGTAACCTTGTTGTTCTCCTTGAGGATTTCTGTAACCTTTACGCCTGTCTTTATTGTTCCGCCGTTTTTCTGGAACTTCTTAGCATATGTGTTTGAGATCATTGTTCCATCAAAATAGCCGTCATCAGCTGTATAGCCTGCGCCTAAAATGTTGTCAGTTGAAATGTCAGGCAGTATATCCTTGATTCTGTCCTTATCTGTGATATATTCTCCTGTATAGCCTGCTGCCTTTGCAAGGGCAATGCCTGTTTTGATTGTTCTTTCCACCTCTTCATTGGTAGCGACAACAAGAGTTCCGGTCTTGTCAAATCCGGCGGAGCCCTTTTCCTCTGCTTCCATCTTCAGATATGACTCAAATCCGTACAGTCTTACATCCCAATATCTGTTTTTAAGTGAGTCGTCAAAGAGACAAACTGTACCGGCGGACTTGGCAGTGGATGCCCCTCCGATAGTTGCCTTTTCAAAAATTACAACTTCTGCATCATCATAAAGGCTTAAATGATAGCCCAAAGCTGTTCCTGAAATTCCTCCACCGATAATACCAATCTTTTTCTTCATAGCTATAATCCTTTCAGTTGTTTTGTATATTCCTTACTTCTCAGACCTATCCATTTCCAGAATAGTTTCAAGAAGTACATCAACACCTTTTTCTATATCCTCGTCCAATGTAAGCTCATCCTTAGAATGGCTGATGCCATTTACACTGGGCACAAAAATCATTCCGGTCGGGAAGCTTTCTGTCATGACAAGCGAATCGTGAAAAGCTCCGCTGGGAATACTGCAGCAGCTGTACCCACACCTTTCAGCTGCCCTTTCTATTGCGCCTTGAACCCACAAAGACATGGGGGCGGGATTGTGGCCGGATGTGGCAGTAAAGGTGCTTTTGACATTTCTTTTTCTGCATACATCCTTTAGTCTTGCATGAAGCTTTTCCTCTATAAGCCTCATGACCTCCTTGTCCTGATCCCTTATTTCTAAGCTGAATGTGCATGTGCCCGGTATGACATTTACAGAATAGGGGGTGACATCTATTGTTCCCACAGTTGCCACTGTGAACTGATTCCCGTTTTCTGTGGTTATTTCAGGAACCGAACCTATAAATTCGGCAGCTGCCACAAGCGCATCCTTTCTGTCTGCCATTGTTGTGCTTCCGGCATGGTTTGCCTCTCCTGTCACAGTGATTTCGTACCTGTTCACACCTGCAATGCTGGAAACCACACCTATGGGCCTGCCTGTTTTATACAATATGGGGCCCTGCTCAATGTGAAGCTCCACAAAGCAATGAACAGCATCCTTCTTTATTTCGGCATCCATAACATTGGCGCTGCTGATGCCGTAGCTCTTCATCACGTCCCCTCTTTTATCGCCGTAGATATCCAAATCCTCGTCGCTTATCTCAGTGTCTATGCCGCAGATTGAAGAGCTTCCCAAAAGTCCCTTGCCGAATCTGAAGCCCTCTTCATCTGTAAACACGATAATTTCTATGGGATGTTCAGGAACATAGCCTGCATCATGCATTGCCTCACAGACACCCAGCGCGCCTATGCAGCCTAAAACACCGTCATATCTTCCGCCGTCCGGCACGGTATCCATATGAGAGCCCATCAAAATTGCAGGATTTTCCCTTATCCTTCCATCCATATGAAGTATGAGATTTCCGGCTGAATCAATCCGATGAGTCATATTGATGCCCTTACCCCACTCGACCATAAGATTTCTTGCTTTGACATCCTCCTTAGAGAATGCCATTCTCGTATGCGTGCCGTCCTCCTTTTCGCCGCATTGATAAACGGCTTCTATCCTTGAAAGTACATTTTGCAAATTTACTTTCATCGAAATCTCCCTTTCGTGTATATTTATTTATAAAAGTTCAATATTTGTTTGTGTGTTATATATAAAACATCAGCGCATAATTGTTTATTTTTTATCCATGTGTACCATTATATATGTTTTTTAGACAATACTCATCGGAATTTTATGATAAAAAAAATATCGATTTTTATCCTCAATAGATAAAAGCCGATATTTAAAGTTATATATATAAGTGAGAATACACAAAAAACTTATTGTGTATTCTCCACTAAACTTGTATTTCCTCTAAATACAGTGATTTGCAAAAGCGAACAACTCACTGCATAAGATTTTTCATTATTTTATATACGACCAAACCTATTCTTACAGAAAGCACCTCATTGGCATCGGAAAAATCTATTCCTGTTATCTCCGTTATCCTCTCTACCCTGTATGTTGCAGTCTTATAATGAATATATAAATCCTGTGCAGTTTTTGCTAAATTTTGATTATGCTCCAAATACACCTTCAGTGTATCGAGCAAATCGTCACGCTGCGGTCTTTTGTAATGTATCAGGCTTTTAAGTGATTTCGGAATATAATTTTCCAGCTGCTTTTCATCCTTAATATCGCTCAACAGCTCAAAAATTCCCAATTCATCATAAAACATGCCCTTTGCACCGCTGTCTTTTATTTCCTGACCCAGCACATTTATAAAAGCAAGTGCGTGTACTGCCTGCTTGAGGCTTTCGGTCACATTTGCAAGCCCCTTGACCTCCTTTCCTATTCCCACAGAAAGCTTAACTGACTTTTCGGTCAGGGTTATCTGGTTTTGTATTTCTGCTATACATTCCTTGATTTTTTTCTTCTGCTTTACGCTGTCTGTTGCCTCCTCAGAGGCCTGTATGACAATGACCTTATTTATGTCATTTTGTACCCTTGCCTTTGGAAAACAGCGCAGCACCAAATCGTAAATCATGTTGCAATATTTTATTGTATCGCTGTGCTTTTCTCCTCTTCCTGACCTGCAGCCGGAAAATGTAAATACAATTATGCTGTAATAAGCCTCTCCGTCAAGGCCTAAAAGCTCGGCATTTTTCTTTAGGTCATGGCCCAGCTTTATCTTTCCGTACAGGATATCATTTAATATGTCATTTTCATATTTCTTTTCCATAGCATTTATTGAATACTGTCTGAACAGCTCATATTTAAGAACTGTGCTGGCATTTTCTATCGCAATAAAATCCAGGTCGCTGAGCCGTTTTGCAGTTTCTGTTACAACCAGATATATCATGTAGCTGTACATGACCTTAAAATGTATCAGATATTGTGTATATCGCTTTTCAGAATCGGAAAACACTGCCTGGCTCTGTTTGAAATAGGTGTAGGAGGAATAAAAACCGGGCTCGTATTTTTTCTTTTTCCCACTTATTCTAAGATTTAAAAGCCTGGTGTCTGTTGTAGCTATAAGCATACCGTTCTGGTCATACAGCGACACCGGATTGTCAACCATCTTGCTCAGCACATCAATAATTACACCCACTCCGTTTTCTGCCGAATCAAATGGGAATGACAGTGCGGAAAAATTATCGTGTGTCATTTTAAAATATTTAAGCCGCAAAATTTCCTCGTTGGACAGCCTTTCCATTATAAGGCTCATAATGTCCTTGAAGGAGAGACTGAAAGGTATTTCCAAAAGCGGGAAATGATTCTTTTGCGCAAACTTCAAGAGGAATGATATTTTTTCCTCCTCCTGATCAATATTCCTTCCCCTTTTTATTCCCATAGCGCTTATTTTTGCCGCTGACAGAGCTTCGATATAGTCGACAAACTCATCCATGCTGGAATTCATAAAAGCATACAGACTTGTCAAAAGCACCTCTCCGCCCTTTATAAATTTAACTATATCAGGTGCTTCAATTATTGTTATCCCCTTGATTTCATTAAATATATATTCCTCGCCGCTAAGAAGCACTATGCCCTTAAACTCCTTAAGCTCAAGCATATCACTAACCAAAACACCCATTTGCTTTTCTCCCCTTAAATCTGCTGCAAAGTCACCTGAAAATGATTCCGCCTTGTAAAAAAATCCTTTATAACACACAGCCTTATATCAAAAGCTTGTATATTTTCTTCTCAAAAGCCCTGCCACTAATCCTTCAAGGCAAGGACAAAATCCCTTTTGAGCCACGTTTCAATATTATACATTATTTTAGCCAAAAGTAAACAAAGATTATTTTATAATAAACCATGCCCGCTCGGATTCTTCAAAAGATTTGTAAATTCCTTCAGGGAATGTATTTTTTTACCATCTAATGCTGTATCCTCATCCGATGCAAGCAGACTGTGCAGAACCGCCTCCTCCACAGCCTCACACATAGCCTTAAAAAATAAGTTTATGTAATTTTCGTTAAGCTCTGATGCTGTCCTTACCAAGCTGTCATCCTTTATGTTTACAGCATTTGCCGTAGAAAAGCCTATAACCACCTCTCCGCTGCCGCTGCCTGTAATGCTTCCCAATCTTGCCAAGCCGTTTTGTGATCGCTTCAAAACCCTTTTAAGCTGTCTTGAAGAAAGCGGCGCATCTGTTGCTGCAATTATCATTATGCTTCCGGTTTCAGCTGTTTCATCCTTCTGTATCAGCTTTTCTATTTCGGCACCTATATCCTGACCGTTTATATTAAGCTCCTCAAGCTTTCCGTAGTTGGACTGAACCAAAACTCCAAGTGTAAAGCTATGCCCATTTACATCTATTATTCGGGACGATGAGCCTATTCCGCCCTTAAGCCCATGGCATATTGTTCCTCTTCCTGCTCCGACTGCACCCTCGGCAAAGTCACTTTCGGCATCCCTTATGGCCTCAAGCAGATTGCTCTCTTTGCAGGCTCGCTTTGAAATATCATTTATTCTGCTGTCATTACACTCACCTACAACAGTGTTTATGCTTTTTATCTCTATGCCTTCCTCTGCACTTTTTTCAAGCATATATCCTATGAGAGCATCCTGAACCAAACCCACATTAAGAGTATTTGTCAAAGCTATCGGTGACTCCAGTATTCCAAGCTCCTCTATCTGCATAAGTCCGCTTGTTTTGCCGTAACCATTTATAACATGGACTGCTGCTGTGAGCTTATGGGCAAAAATATTTTTATCTGACGGCATTATCACAGTGACACCTGTTTTGCTGTTTTCTTTATCTATGGTGGAATGTCCCACCAAAACCCCCTTTACATCCGTTATTTTGTTCAGCCTTCCGTGTGGAAAGCTGTTTTGCTTTACAGACAAACAATCCGGCTTCAATTTATTTTCCTCCCCTTTATATGGTCATTCCGCCATCAACCGCCAGAACCTGACCTGTTATAAAATTGCTCTGTGACAAAAAGTATGCCGCTTGGGCAATGTCATATGGCTCTCCTATCTTTAAAAGAGGAGCGCTCTGAGCCAATTCCTTTATTGTGCTTTCATCAAGCTGCTTTGTCATATTCGTTTTTATAACGCCCGGTGCTATTGCGTTGACACTTATTCCCGATGGACCTGCCTCCTTGGCAAGAGCCTTAGTGAAGGCTATAACACCGCCCTTTGATGCAGAATATGCAGCCTCACAGCTTGCTCCGGTAATTCCCCACATGGAGCTTATATTTATTATTGCCCCCCTATGTTCCTTTATCATAAGCGGCAAAAGCTCCCTTGTGGTTATATACATGGCTTTGAGATTCACATTCATTATTTCGTCCCAGCGCTCCTCAGAAAGCTCTGTTATAAGTGAATAATCGGCTACACCTGCATTATTTATCAATACATCCAAATGTCCCAGACGTTTTTTTACAGCCTTGCAGAAGCTCTCTGCCTCACCTTTTATGTTAAAATCCGCCCTCACAGGATAGCAGCACGGAAATTCCTTGTTAAGCTCTGCTGCCCCTTGCTCGTTTTTATTATAGCTGAAAACTATGTCATAGCCTTTTTTTGCAAAATATACGGCACACTCCCTTCCTATTCCGGAGGAGCCTCCCGTAATCGCCATTGTTTTTGCCAATTTTGACCACTTCTTCCCTTTTATAATTCCTTTGCGAAGAATTTTTTATTGTATCTAATTATTTTATCATAAAAAGCAGTCTCTAACAACAAAAAGCTTTGCTGTTATCCCTATATTTAAGCCAAAGGCAAATTTATTTCAAAAGCTATGGAACTTTATTGTTATTTGTGATAAAATCAATACAGTTAAAATAATCTAGCGGAGGTAACAGAAATGGCTTTAGTCACAACAACAGAAATGTTTAAAAAAGCTTACCACGGCGGATATGCCGTAGGTGCCTTTAATGTAAACAACATGGAAATTATTCAGGGAATCGCAGAAGCTGCCAGAGATCAGAAGGCCCCCTTGATTCTTCAGGTTTCTGCAGGTGCAAGAAAATATGCAAAGCCTGCCTATTTAAGACATCTGGTGGAGGCTTCTATGGAGGATACCGGAATAGATATCTGCCTTCATCTGGATCACGGCGCTGATTTTGACATATGCAAGGACTGCATAGACGGCGGTTTTTCCTCTGTTATGATTGATGGCTCCTCCAAGTCCTTTGAGGACAACATTGCCATGACAAAAAGGGTTGTAGAATACGCCCATGCTCACGGAGTTGTGGTTGAGGGCGAGCTGGGAACACTTGCGGGAATAGAGGATGATGTCAATGTATCAAGTGAGGATTCCTCCTACACAAAGCCGGAAGAGGTTGAGGAATTTGTCACAAGAACAGGTGTGGATTCATTGGCTATTGCCATCGGCACAAGTCACGGTGCATTCAAATTCAAGGAAGGTCAGAAGCCTCAGCTAAGATTTGACATATTGGAGGAGGTTGCCAAAAGGCTGCCGGAATTCCCCATCGTTCTGCACGGTTCATCATCTGTTATGCCGGAATATGTTAAAATTGTCAATGAATTCGGCGGAAGGATGCCCGGTGCCATCGGCATACCTGAGGAAATGCTCAGAGAGGCAGCAAAAATGGCAGTGTGCAAAATAAACATCGACTCTGATCTTCGCCTTGCAATGACAGCGGCTATAAGAAAGCATATGTTTGAGCATCCTGAGCATTTTGACCCCAGACAGTATCTGGCAGATGGCAGACAGGCGATTTATGAGGTTGTTTCTCATAAGATGAAGTATGTTTTAGGCTGCTCTGAAAAAGCATAGAAAAAGGCATTAACCGACAGTGCTTTTGCTGTCGGTTTTACTTTTATTGTATCATAAGGGAGGTTTTTTATATGAAATATGTTGAGCCTGTATATCGTCCGCCCAGTGAAGCTTACAGCCTTATAATTCAGGTGACAATCGGATGCAGCCACAACAAATGCACCTTTTGCGATATGTACAAAATGAAAAATTTCCGTGTGAGGAAATTTGAAGATATAAAGAAGGACTTTGATGAGTGCAGAAAAGCATATCGCTATGTGGAAAGAATATTTTTAGCAGACGGCGATGCCATGATGGCAAAAACCGATTTGCTCATCAGGGTTCTGGAATATATCAAAATCACATTTCCGGAATGTCAGAGGGTGACAAGCTATGCATCGCCCAAAAGCCTTCTGGTAAAAACGCCCGAAGAGCTCAGAACGCTTCATGACCTCGGACTTTATATGGTGTATATGGGGCTTGAATCCGGAAGCGACAATGTTCTTAGCATGATAAACAAAGGAGAAACCTCTGAGGAAATAGTAAGGGCCGGTCTTATGGCAAAGGATGCAGGAATGAAATTATCCGTCACAGCCATATGCGGCCTTGGAGGAAAGGAATACTCAGATGAGCATGCCATTGAGACAGCCCGAGCTTTTTCACAGATGAAGCCGCATTATATCGGGCTTCTCACACTTATGTTCAGAAGTGACACCCCCTTGCGCCGCGATTGGCAGGCAGGAAAATTCCATGTTCTCTCCACCGGTGAAATAGCATATGAAACACTTAAATTTTTAGAGCATATTGACAGTGAAGGCTCTGTTGTAAGATCCAACCACATATCAAATTACTGGCTTTTGAAGGGAACGCTCAATGAGGACAGACAGCTTCTTATAAACACAGTCAAGGAAGCCATAGCGGAGGGGCTTGACGATATTCCCCCAAAATTCAGAGGTCTGTAAACAACAAATTTCTCATATGCATTGCAGAAAAAATCTGCAATGCATATTTTTTCTGCATATTTATTCTTAATTTGTCAATTGAGGTATTGCAAAAATATTAGTTATGTTATATAATAATTTTGCTGATTGTTGCTAAAGTTATAGTATATTATACGGAAAAACGATAAATTATTGAGCTAATAAGCATCGACAGCCTTTAAACAAATAAATTGCCTAACAAATTGGCGGATTGGAGCATCTTATGAGACAGTATCTTGCGGACAAAATCAGAAACATTGCGCTTGCCGGACATGGCGGATGCGGAAAGACATCTCTTGCAGAGGCAATGCTTTTCAAAGCCGGTGTGACTGATAGAATGGGAAAGATTGAAAACGGTAATACTGTTTGCGACTATGATCCTGAAGAGATCAAGAGAAAGGTTTCCCTCTCCTCCTCTGTTGCTTCCTTTGAGTGGAACAATACAAAATTCAATGTGCTTGATACTCCCGGACTTTTTGATTTTGCCACAGGTCTTTATGAGGGTATAAGAGCAGCAGGAAGCGTTGTTGTAGTTCTTTCTGCCAAGGACGGAGTTCAGGTCGGCACAGAGAGAGCCTATCACATTGCCAAGGATCAGGATAAATCTGTCATGTTCTTCATAAATAACTCCGATGTGGAGGGCGCTGACTTTTACAAGGTATTAGATGAATTGAGAGTTACCTTCGGCAAGCAGGTTTGCCCGCTTATGATTCCCTATGTTAAGGATAAAAAAACAGAGTGCTACATAGATCTTCTGAAGGACAAAGCATATAAATATGATGACAAGGGTGTAGGAACCGAAATTCCCATTCCCGACGGTGCTTTAGAGGCGGTTGAAGAATACAGAAACAGGATAAACGAGGCTGTTGCCGAAACAGATGAGGCGCTTATGGATAAATTCTTCGGCGGTGAAAGCTTCACCCACGAGGAGCTTGTTCAGGGTATAAATGATGGCTTCCGCTTAGGAAACTTCTTCCCTGTTTCCTGCGGTTCATCCGTCACATTAGAGGGAATAGATATGTTTTTGGACTGCATGGTCAACCATATGCCCTCTGCCAAAAATGCCGGAAGCGAAACAGGAACTACACCTGACGGCGAGGATGTAAGAATAAACTGCGATATTTTGGAGCCTTTGGCAGCATATGTATTTAAGACCATAGCCGATCCCTTTGTAGGAAGGCTTTCCTATGTTAAGGTAGTCGGCGGAAAGCTGACATCAGACCTCTCCCCCATCAACTCCAGAACAGGAAATCCCGAAAAAATCGGCAAGATTGTGTCCATCTGCGGCAAGAAGCAGGAGGATATTGATTCTGTGGCAGCAGGAGACATTGCAGCAATAAGAAAGCTCAATGACACAGAAACAGGCGATACGCTCTGCGATGCAAAGAGAGTTGTTTCTTTAAGAAGAGTGGGCTATCCTATGGCAACACTTACAATGGCTGTTGTGCCTAAGAATAAAGGCGACGAGGGCAAAATTGCTCAGGCTATCCAGAAAATAAAGGAAGAGGATCCACTTGTTAAATTCGTTCAGGATGCTGAAACACGTCAGCAGCTTATCACAGGCTTAGGAGATCAGCATCTGGATGTTATTGTTTCAAAATTAAAGAATAAATTTGGCGTTGAAATATCTTTGGAAAGGCCCAGAGTTGCCTATCGCGAAACAATTCGCAAAAAGGTAAAGGTTCAGGGACGTCACAAGAAACAGTCCGGCGGACATGGTCAGTTTGGTGATGTTTGGATAGAATTCGAGCCATGCGACAGCGAGGGCTTGGTGTTTGAAGAAAATATATTCGGAGGCTCTGTTCCTAAGAACTACTTCCCTGCTGTTGAAAAGGGTCTTACCGATTCTATAAAGAAGGGTGTATTGGCAGGCTATCCTATGGTCGGACTTAAAGCCACATTGGTAGACGGCTCCTATCATCCTGTCGATTCTTCTGAAATGGCATTCAAAACAGCCGCTTCACTTGCATATAAGGCAGGTATTCCACAGGCAGCTCCTGTTATTTTGGAGCCTATCGGCAATCTGAAGGTATATATTCCGGATGATTATGCAGGAGATATTATGGGCGACCTAAACAAGAGACGCGGCAGGATTATGGGCATGAATCCCTGGGATAAGGGTATTCAGGAAATTGAGGCTGAGGTTCCAATCAGTGAGATGTATGATTTCACAACAGCTCTTCGCTCAATGACACAAGGAAGAGGAAACTTTGCCCTCAGATTTGAAAGATATGAGCAGCTTCCTGCACAGCTTGAATCCCAGGTTATTGCAGAGGCAAAGGCTTTGAATGAAGAGGAATAAAAAGCCTTCAGAAAGGGACTTTTTCTTCATACAGCCGAATAAGAAGATTGTGGGCAAAGCATGAAAATTCTTTTATTCGTTGATGCTAAGCCAATTTTCTCACAGCATATAACAGGGGTAATCCTTTGGGATTGCCTCTGTTTTTTTGTTGTCTCAGATAGTTCAGGAAGAAAAAAGCTTAAATCAGAGATTTTGCTTCTGCCCACCCAAAAACATTACTTAAAAGCTAAAGCCTTTTAAAGATAAAAAATAGCCTAAAAGAGCAAAGCTGCTTGCAGAAATTAAAAAGGAAGCCGGCAGCACAATAAGCTTATGCAAAGCAAAATCCCTTTGTGAGAATATAATCTGCACAAAGGGATTTTCTCTGTTATTGAAATTGCAATGCTTAAATTAAGCCAGGCTTGCACCTAATGCACGGCAGGACATAAGAGCATCATCATCAGGAGCTTCGTTGCACATAACGCTTTCGCAGGCCAAAGCAGCTCCGTCATCTCTGCATCTATCCTCCCAAGAGCGCATCCATTCTCCGTCTCCCCATCCGTAAGAGCCAAAGAGAGCTATCTTCTTGCCTCCAAGCTTGCTCTCGCAGGCGGAGAACATGGGCTCAAATTCAGATTCCTCCAGCACCTCAGCTCCCATTGCAGGGCAGCCAAAGGCGATAGCGTCAAATTTGTCTACCATATCCTCAGAAAAATCTGCACAGTTTAAAAGCTGAACCTCTGCTCCTTTATTTTTTGCACCCTCAACAACAGCCTCAGCCATTGCTTCTGTGTGACCTGTTCCGCTCCAAAATACAACTGCAACCTTACTCATTATAAATCTTCAACCTTTCATAGTTAAAATTTTAAACAGCTACTGAAAGCTGCTCAATAGACTTTCCGTTTTTCCACTGTCTGCAATAGACACTGGTGCATTTTTCAAATTTATTGAAGGTTTCTCTGGCTTTAGCTTCGTCCCCGTAAACCTTCCATGTGCCAATCAGCTTGTAATTGGCTGCATTGTTTTCAATAAAGCCCCTTACATCCTCAGGAGGATAGCCCAGAAAAAGCCCTATCTCATGCGGAAAATCGGCTGCACTTTTAAGCTTTTTAATAAGCTTTATGATACATTCCTCAGGGCTTGCACAATTATATCCCATGCCCATCAGTATGCTGTAAGCCTCCTGAGAGGACAGATCCTGCCTTAGGTGTGATGGCCTGTAAAGATATAAAAGCACCCTTTTTTCCATATAGCGCATAGGGATTATTCTAAGGCCCTTAGGTGAAAGCCTTTTATTCAACAGCCTTACATCCTCTAAAAATTTCTGTTTGGATTCAAATTCTGCCGAAAACAGATTCCCGGTTTTTATTCCTGCTAAAGTCGGTGCGCAATTTTGCACAATAACCTCATCTGACATATTATACCCCTAACTTGCATGCTCATCCAAAATATTTCGCAAAGCAGACATAGAGCTGGAATGTGACCTTGCTATTTTGGTTCCTGAGCCCTTTGTTTCACTCAAAACACATTTGAGCATCTTATGTGACATAGTATTTGTAAATAAAATAAGTAAATCCGGATTTCCGATTTTATTTTTTAATGTTCCCATCATTTTTGGGAAAACCTTGGCATTGCAGCTATACTCGCTGCACAAATCCTTGTATTCTCTTACCATACATTCATTGCCGCCAACAATTACAACACTCATATTACATCCCTTTTCTCATAAATTCTATTGTAAGTTAGTTTCTGCTAACCTCTTCTTTTAAAATCATCGCCCTAAGGCGATTACAATTAGATGATACAGAAATTTCAGAAGCTTATCAGCTCCAAAAAGGAATAATTATGCTCCAAACAGACACAAGTTCAGCACAGCTGATTATTCTGACGATATTCTACCGGTGAGGAACCCATAATATCACGGAAAGCGGATGCAAACTTGCTTCCGTTTTCGTATCCATGCAAATTTGCAATTTCCAAAACAGTTTTATCGGTGGTTTTCAGCATAGAAGCTGCATTTTCCATCTTCTGGCGTCTGATAAAGCCATATACAGATGTTCCATATACCATTTTAAAGCTGTTTTTAAGCACAGTCTGCGACACATGAAAA
This sequence comes from Oscillospiraceae bacterium, assembly GCA_020024215.1. Lineage (GTDB taxonomy): Bacteria > Bacillota > Clostridia > Oscillospirales > Ruminococcaceae > Yanshouia. The sequence goes on from JAHHUC010000005.1 coordinate 35,792, forward strand.
ATTCTTGACAAATCCTCTATTGTTATCCTCTCGTCCATATGGACTGTAAGGTATCTGCAAACCTCTTTTGCCATTGCCACCTGAGAAAAGGAACATAGCTTTTCCTCTCTCATTTCCTCCCTCAGGCAGCTTAAAAAAAGTAAAATTTCCAAAACCTTTATTTTATAATAGCCCTTTTGAACCTCCTGAGGAATGTTATAAAGCTCATGAAATATATGCTCTAATTGTGAATTGCTGCGACAGACAAACAGCTCCCCGCCCTTGCAGAATTTTTCCAAAAGCAGCTTAGGCTCCACATTGACATCCTCTAAAAAACATGAGAGACATTTAGGAGCTGCATTTACATCTATTAAAAGAGAAATGCCGCGATAGCTGCCTGAGGGAAAATAGAAATTATTTTCTACCATATCCTTCCTATGTATGCAGATATCACCCTTTGACAGATAAAAAAACTTATCCTTGCATGAACATTCAACTCTTCCGTCGCAGCAATGGTCTATCTGCAAAATGTTTTCGCCCCTCACATTTTCAATAAGTATATTTTCACTCTCTGTCATAACTGCGTGATTATAAATGAGCTGTATTCCCGGAAAAACATTGTGAAGTGACATAACTATATCTCCGGTTTTACATTTTATTTTGCTTACAACACATTCGTTGGTATATTTTAAAATTTGCATTATGCTGCTATTTAACATACTATCTTTGTTTTCCTCCTGTAAACTCGGCATAAAATACAGCCGGACTTAGTTAGGTTTATCTAACTAAGTCCAGTTATAATTCATTTACAATATTTTGTCAAGAAATAAAATGTAAATATGCATCAGCTTTCAAATGGAGCCTTTCCGTGAAAGAAGCCGGTATTTGAAAATCCAAATACAGTCTCACCATCCACATCATACCATGCAGGCTCTAAAACATACCAGTAATCATCCTTTATATTGAGCCATATTCCCAAATCATAAACCAAATAGCCATCCCAATCCTCTGATACCCTTGCCTCCTCGTAATATATCCTGTAATCCTTATCAGTTATTTTATCAGGCATAACTGTGGGAGGAGGAAAATCCTTAGGCCATTCTGAAGTATGGTTTTCCAAAGGCTCAAAGCTTCCCTCCTTATGGGCTTTTATACGCTCATTAAGCTCTTTTTCCAATACTTCCTTCTCGGTGGTTTTTAAAAGCCGCTCTGTATTTCTGAATGAATAATTTACAATATCTACATCCGATTCTGTCTGGGTCATCACAAAAGCGGATTGAGCTATTGCATAGGCAATGTTCATGGGGACTTTTTCTGAATCCAGTTCAAAGGCTGCATAGCGTTCCAGCTTTTTATTATAAGACAGGATTCCTATATTGGTAACTCCCTTGGAATATCCCTGCTCTTTGGCAAGCATTTCCGAAATGCTGACACTTGTTATTGCAGTTTCCGTGTTATCATCCTTGTTTACTACCTTATAGTCTTTGCCTATATCAAAGGAATAATGATTTGAAAGAGCTATATCGCCATATATTGCACCTAAAAGCCCGCTCTCTTCAAATTTTTTATTGTCAAATACATTGAAGCCCAAACTTCCGACAACTTCATTTTGATCATTTAAAATATACCATCTTGAAAAAATACCAATCGGTGCATATTTTTTTGTTTTTATATTTTCTTCATTTGGAAGAATTACCTTCCATCCTTTGGGAAGATTGAAGTTTACATTAAAATATTTTTCCAGAAGCTCCTCCCTTTTGGCAGTCTCACTGTCAGAAGAATCTGGGAAATAGGGCCTGAATCTTTCAAATTCCAACTGTGCTTGTTCATCGGGCTTCTTCATAAGATTTTCCAAAAGCTCTCCTGCTGCCTGCACAGTTTCGGCGTATGCCTTGGTTACCTCATCCTTATCCTCAATATTTACCAAAAAAAGCTGAACCTCATCGCCGGGTTTAAAGGCTTCAATATCCAAAGGAGCTATGTCGGAGGCTCCATTTTCATCCGCCTTAACATAATGGAAGGAGGTTTTATCATCATATGATGCCAGAATCCTTGGGGAAATGGACAAGTCCTTTCTTACAGCTTCTGCAAGTATGGTTTTGTTTTCTTTGTCAATTTCCAAAATCACAGAATCCACACCCCATATTGCAGATTCTTCGCTGCTTTTTCTGTCTGTCATAAGCATCCATATAATAAGTCCAACAGCTATTGTAAGAATTGCCAAAATCCAAACTGCCGGCTTTTTATAGCTCAGTACATTCTTTATCCTGCCCTTGGTATCCCCCTCTCCAAATGCCAATGGTGTGCCGTGCACAGATTTCTTTCCTGTTGCCAATGACAGAAGGGATTTTGAATAGTCCTTTTTAATTTTTTTGCCCATTTTTTCTATTACCACCTCGTCGCAGGACATCTCCATGTCCTGTGCGCACAGGAAAAATGAAACCCATACAAGAGGATTGAACCAATGTATGCAAAGTGTCAGAAATGCCACTGTCTTGACCACATGGTCACATCTTTTTATATGTGTCTGCTCGTGGAATAATATATAGCTTCTTTCCTCTTCTGTAAGATTTGCAGGAAGATATATTTTAGGTCTTGTTAGACCTGTGACAAAAGCGGTATCAATATTTCCGGAAATGTATATATTGTCTCTATAATGAACTGCACCATCCAAATCTTTATTTAGTCTGATAAGCCCCAGAATACTTTTGACAAGCATAAAGGCTATTCCTATAACCCATATTATGCTTATCACAGATATAAAATCAATTTCCCTTTGTTCGGCAGATATATTGGCAGCATTATTTATGTTATTCACCATATTCGTATTTACATTTGTAAGCAAAACAGCTGTGGTTGTGCCATTGTATAGATTAGAAGCTATTTTGTCTGTTTCAATTGGCACAACGCTTACAAAGGTTTTAAAGGAAAAGGGACAAATGAGCCTAAACAATACTGCAAACCAAAGTATATACGAAAAAGCCTTGGGACTTTTTTTAAGGAACATTCTCAGCACAAGCACAAAAATAATAACATAGCCGGATTTTATGCTCATATCAAGTACTGATAAAAACAGATTCGACAGCATACTACTCCTCCTTATAATTATCTATAAGCTTTTGAAGCTCGTCAATATCCTTTGAGCTAAGCTTGTTTCTTCTTGTAAATGCGGTGAGAAATCTGGGCAGCGAACCGTCAAAATCCTCTTTGACTATTTCGGTACCCTTTAAAGCACCTATCTCCTCTCTTGTGAGCAAGGATGTGACAATTCCCCTGTCATTTTTAAAAATTCCCTTGTCGCACAAGCTTTTCAGCATTGTATATGTGGTTGTTCTTTTCCAGTTTAACCTCTCCTGGCAAAGCTCTGTAAGGCGCTTTGATGTGACGGGCTCGTTGCTCCATATTATCTCGGCAAACAACATTCCCCTTTCGCCAATATTAAAATTTCCCACTTTGTTTTCTCCTTTGAGCAAATTTTGTCTAATATAATTAGACTGTTTGTTTAAGCTTAGTCTAACATCATTAGACTAAATTGTCAATATAAAAAAGAAATGCAGCATACTTTTCTGAAAGCTTTAAAAGAAAGGACAAAGCTTGAAGAAAGAGATAAAAAAATGCCGCTTTAAAGGGCGGCATTTTATCACAATGGGCTTAAGCATATGTGTAGGCATATAAAGACGAAAAACAGACATACCACTAAGTTTGGCTGTCTGTTTTTCTTGGGCGAAAATATGGAAAGGTTAGCAATATGCGGCTATAAAATTTCTTTTGACTGTAACAACAATCAAATCCCACCAAAATTATAAAGCCTCAGTTGCCAATCTATAGGTGAAATCCTACTTACAGGCCGGATAATGAAAAGCTCAAGCACCAACCTCTATGTATCACTATCAGTATAAATCCATTATATCAATTTGTCAATACTAAAATAATCTAATAAATTTTTTTAGTAATATGGAATAGTTAGCATTTATATTTTCATATTTAATTGTATATTTTCATCATTCAGTTCTCCTGCATAGAGAAAAAGGATCATCCCTTTCTCCTTTCAAAGAGGTGCTGCAAATTCTTTTTCCTTTAATTTACATGCCCCGTAATGCTCATAAAATCCATAATTGCATTTTGTGTCTGTAAACACAGCGTAATTGTCTGCGCCCTGCTGCTTTAAGAAGCTTATTGCTTCAAAAAACAATCTTTTTCCTATACCGCTGCCTCTGAAGGACTTGTCTATGGCAAACAGAACTATTTCTCCGTCAAAATTCCCACCTGAATTTTTATACATTTCAGCATTAAGAGCTTTTATATCCGAAAATAATTTCAGTGCCCTCCATGCCTTAGGGTGCAAAAGTACATCTGCAAGGCTTTTTAAAAAATACAGACCCTTTTTCAAATCGCCATATCTGAATTTAGGGGTTCTTGCAGCAATCATGCCTACGGCCCTTCCATCCTTTAATGCCGCTTTAAGAAAATCGCTTCTGCAAAGGCAGGCTGCAATATAAAGCCTGCCCACCTTTAAAGAAAGCTTTTGAGAAAAGCTTTCTTTAAAGCCCCATGTGCTGCATACAATATCTAAAAGTGCATCCATATCCTCTTTTTTTATGTCTTTGATACTTATTTCCAATTTTCAAATTTCCTTTTTAAATTTCTTTTGAGCTTTCATCCAAAAACCAGAGCTTTATTATGCCCTTGTCACTCAAATGCTTAATAAATGCTATTGTCAAAGGAACACCCAGCATGCCTAAAAAGCCGAAAAATCTTATGCCCACAAGCATTCCGGCCAAGGTTAAAACCGGATGAAGCTTTATCTGCTTTCCCACAAGCTTTGGCTCTATCATATTTCTGATGGCTGTTATAGCGACATAAAGCCCGAATATATAAATGCCCTGTGTAAATTTTCCCATGCACAATGATATTATGGACCACGGAATAAGAATTGTTCCTGTACCTAGAACAGGAAGAATATCAAGAACAGCAATTATAAATGCTATTATGGCAGAATTTTTGATTCCGATCACACCAAATCCTATCCAAAGCTCGAAAAATGTAACCGAAAGAATGAATATGTATGAAAAGGCACACTTCACCACTGTTTTTCCGAAGAATTGTGTCCCCTCCCTCAAAAAAACCTTTCCCACCGGAGGAATCAGGCTGAGCAAGAATTTTTTCACAGTTTGAAAATCACAGGAAATAAATATACTTGTTATTATGGTTATTATTGTTTTAAAAAAAGCGGACGGTATTTTTGCAAGCAGCGTTCCCATAAATGAGACAGCATAGCTGCAAAGATGGATAGTTCCCTCATTTATTCCCTGAAAAACAGTTGACATTATGCTTTGAAGCACCTCTCCGCCCTGGGGGTCAAAGGTGGAGATAAGGCCCTCTATGCCGTCTAAAAACTCATTTAGAAAAGGCAGCACTCCGTTTTGAATAATATCAGGAAGCACTGATATGACCGAGCGGATATTATTTACAGCAAAAATGCCCAGAAGTATGATAATTCCGCCGCCGAAAAAAGCAAAAAATATTATAAAAACAGCTGCAACCACACCTCTTGACAGCCTGAGCTTTCTGTAAACAAAGCTTATAGGTTTATCAAGCAGCCAGGATATGATGTAGGCAAGGATAAAGGGTGTCAACGGAGAAAGCAGATATTTTATAAAAAAAAATCCGCATCCAAAAATCATAAGCCAATACAGAAATTTTATTACTGCGGCTTTTTGCCTTTTGATTTTGTTTTCATCCAGTTCGATATTTTCCAGCATGGCATTTCCTTTCTTTTGCGATGGCCGACAATATTGTGATGTCAAAGCTAAATTAAATAAAAAGCTACATACTAAATATATCTGTAAATTGTTAAATAATTAAGTTATTTTTTCATTTTATTATAAAATTCGGCTTTCCCCTTTTGAAGCGCAAAATCGGCAGTGCTTTTATTATGGCACTGCCGATTCTATAATTATAAATTTATCAGTTGGTCATTTTCACAAAGCAGGCTTTGCATTTGCCTTTTCTTTTTTGTTGAGAATGATCTGGAGGGCAATTATTCCTCCGACAATAGCAACTCCGACAACATCCGTAACAACTCCGGGGATGATAAGGCACAAGCCGCCTAATATGATAAGCAGCCTTATAGGCATATTCATCCTTCTGAATATAAAGCCCTCTAAGCCTCCGGCCAAGCCTACCATACCGATAAAGGATGTGACGCAAATCAGCAGGACATCCGGTAAATCTGTATTTATAAACAGCATGGAGGGGTCAAGTGCGAAGATGTACGGCACTATAAATGCCGCAATGGCAAGCCTTGAGGCATTTACTCCGGTTTTCATGGGATTGGATTTAGCGATTGCAGAACCGGCATATGCCGCCAATGCAACAGGCGGAGTTATATCCGCAACTATTCCAAAATAGAAAACAAACATATGTGCTGCCAAAGGCTCAATATTCATACCTCTTATAAGAATAGGCGCACAGGTTGTTGCCATTATGATATAGTTGGCTGTTGTGGGTACACCCATTCCCAAAAGTATGCAGGCTATCATCGTCAGGAACAAAGCTATAATAACCCTGCCGCCTGCAATGGAAACAATGGCTGTTATCAAAACCTGTCCTAAACCTGTCATGGTAACTACACCGGCTATAATGCCTGCTATTCCGCATGCAACCGCAACTGACAGTGTGTTTCTTGCTCCGTTTTCCAATGCTGTGACAAAGGAGCCTATCGTCATTTTCTTTTCCTTGTTAAAGAAGCTTATCACAATAGCAACCGCTGTTGCCAGAACCGCAGAGCGGGACATTGTTTTTCCGCTCATTATCATATATACCAATACCACAAGGGGAATGAGCAAAAAGCCCTGAGTCAGGAAAAGACGTCCAAACTTGGGAAGATCGTCCTTGCTAAGTCCCTTTAAGCCCAGCTTTTTGGCTTCAAAGTGAACCATTAAGAAAATTCCGGTAAAATATAATATAGCAGGAAGAATTGCTCGAACTGCTATGGATGAATAAGGCTTATTTACCATTTCAGCCATTATAAATGCAGCTGCGCCCATGATAGGAGGCATTATCTGTCCGCCTGTTGAAGCAGCAGCCTCAACTGCTCCTGCGAACTCTCCCTTATAGCCTGTTTTCTTCATAAGCGGAATTGTTATGGAGCCTGTTGTAACTGTATTGGCAACCGAGGAACCGGAAACCATTCCGCACAGGGCGGATGAAATTACTGCCACCTTGGCAGGGCCTCCGGTAGACGAGCCTGCAATGGAATTTGCCATTTTAATAAAAAATTCTGAAATTCCGGTGGCCTCCAAAAAGGCGCCAAACAAGATGAAGAGAACAATGTATGTAGAGCAAACCTCAATAGGTGTTCCTATTACACCGGTGGTTGTATAAAACAGATTGAAAATGATTGTTTTAAGCGACTTGCCGGCGTAAAAGGCATACACAATGAATGCACCTGCCACGCATAAAATCGGTATTCCAACCACTCTTCTGCAGGCTTCAACCAAAACCAAAATGCCTATAACGCCCAAAATGACCTCAAGCTGCGTTATTCTTGTAGCTCTCTTTATAATGTCTTCGGCGTTGAAAACATAATAGAAGAAGCAGCCCGAACCAACTATGGCAAGTATTATATCATACCAAGGAATGGTGTTGGTCTTTCCGGGCTTTCCCTTTTTGGCAGGAAATACCGCAAATACCAGCAGCAAAACCAGAGCTATAAACAGAGGGCGGCGTATGCGCTCCTCCCAGTTTATAAAAAGATTCATAACAACCATAAAGATAGAAAATGCAGCCAGACTGTATCTGATGATCTGCTTAGGGACACCGGAATATATTCTGGTGTTTGATTCCCTGTCATATTTTTTCATTATAGCTTCAACATCAGCAGCAGTACCTACTTCTATATCTTCAGGTGCAGATACATTGATGTTTTTATTTTCCATATCTGTCAAAAAGTATCCCTCCCATTAAAAAATTTTTTGTTTGCAGGAAAAGCTGACCTTGCAGTTTCTTCCGCAAAGCTCTCTCAGGCTTATCTCCCTGTTGCCAATTTTCAATATATGGTCGGAAACTGTACCTACAAAGTAAGATAGATCCGGGATAAGCTTATCAAATCCGCCTACCACCATCGTTCCGTCGGATGTATAAGAAAGCGTCTGCCCATCCTCTATCTCTGTCTGAACTCCTGCTCCAAAGCTGTGATAATGAGTCTCAACCACATATATATCATTGCCTCTTATTTCATAAACATCTGTAAGCGGGCTTTTGTTTACCGAATGTACAAATGTTATGCTGAATCTTTCCCCGTCCTTTATGGAATATCTTTCTATTTCCCTTTTGGTATTTGTATCAGTCAGCACAAGAAATTTTTCAAAGCTGCCCTTATGTAGAAGATATAATACCATAGCAGCCGCAATAATCAAAAAAATTACTGCGGCTGTCCCAAATTTTCTTTCTGGTTTATGCTTCGGCATCTATTGAATTACGCCGACTTCCTTATAATACTTTTCAGCACCGGGGTGGAAAGGAACAGACATACCCTCAACTGCATACTTGGGATCAAGGCTTTCACCCTTGGCATGACTGGCAGCAATCTCAGCCTTATTCTCAAACATAGCCTTTGTAAGATTGTAAACTACATCTTCGGGGAGCTTTTCAGAAACAATGAGCGTTGCCTTTACAGCCACTGTTTTCTTATCACCGTCAACGCCGTTATAGGAGCCTGACGGCACAACATACTGTGTATAGAAGGGGTATTTGTCCATGAGCATCTTTGCATGCTCATCGTCTATTTCCAGAATATTGATTGTATTTGTTGTAGCCAGGTCAACAAGCGCTGTTGTGGGAGCACCTGCGGTTACAAAGAAGGCATCTATCTTGCCGTCCTTAAACGCATTTGCAGATTCTCCAAAGCCCAGATTGGCAACCTTTATATCATCAAAAGTTATGCCGTATGCCTCTAACATCTGACGTGCGTTGAACTCTGTACCGGAGCCTGCGTCGCCTACTGATACAACCTTGCCCTTGAGCTCCTCAATGCTTGTTATCTTATCACTTGTAACAATCTGGCAGACCTCAGCATATATGCCGCCCATTGTCATAAAGCCCTTTACGGCACCTTCATCTGCAAAAAGGTCTGTTCCCTTATATGCATAATCCATAGTGTCATTCTGCACCAGAGCCATCTGAGCCTCACCATCTGCTATAAGCTGGATATTTGCTTTGGATGCGCCGGTAGATTGAACAGAAATGTTCACACCATCCACAGCATTGCCAAGAACACCGGCTAAAACACCGCCGAAAGTATAATAGGTTCCCGATGTGCCGCCTGTGCCAAAGCTGATATTCACACTGTCGCCGGCTGCTTCGCCGCCGGAACTTGCGCAGCCTGCAAGCACCAATGCAAGAACCAACATAATCGCCAATAGCTTTTTCATATTTCTACCTCCAATTCATCCTTGAAAAACAAGCCGAAGCATTTGTTTAACAATTCATTACTGTAATTATATATTAAGCAGGAATTTTTTTCAACATATTATATAAATTTTATCTACTTTGATAATATTTTTTGATTATTATGTATCTTTTAAACAAAATTTATATTGTTTATAAACATATGATGAATACACTTTATGTGGAATATTTGGCTATTTTGTATTAAAAAGGTCTTTTCCGCCTTAAAATAAAAGAGGTCTTCTCACTTACATTATACAGCTCTTATTCTGCCAATATAACCGAAAGCCTGCACTTATTTTTATTCATAAACACAGTGCATGAAAATACCCTCCTTGCCGAATATACGGCAAAGAGGGTGCATATCATTTTTTTGCAGCCATTGAATATTTTTTAGCAGCTGTGCATCTGCAATTTCTCCCACTGCACACAAAGCGAAAGCTCTTCCATAGATAAGGGCCACTTATCGCAGCTTGAAAATTCAGATATTATGGCACATCATTATTTTCATCCGATGATAATAAACTCGTTAACCCCTTTTATATTTTTTGAAAGTATCTCCCTTGCTTCATCAACAGTTGAGCACAAATCATTTCCGCAGAAATGCCCAAATAACAATTTTCCTTTAAAGTATCAGCAGCAGTCCCAATTAAACAGAACATCTGTGAAATTTTCCTTTTCCAAATCTTCACGGGAGATGAAAAAGTTGCCCACACCGCAATCTCCCCACATAACATCTTCATCAGAATCAATCTGTAAAAGCGTGGTGTCAAAGCGCTTATTTTCTTCATCTTCTCTTGGGTCCCACTGAGTAAAATAGCCATAGCCCAGCATTTTATGACCATCACCGCGCAGCTCATCATCAAGATAGTTCTGTTCTTCATTATCCAGATAATCATAGCAGTCATTCATTCCTATATCCTCATTGCAGATGAATAAAACTGCCCGACGGAATAATTCGTCAAATCTGAAATCCGTAGTATTTATTGAATCGAAACAAGACTCCACAGAAAGTGATACCTCATTTTCTATCGGGAAATAAACCTCCTCAGACATTTCACCATCACAGGTGGGTATGCCTGATTTTCTTACATCATCTTCACTTACAGTGTAATCTATATTTTTATGATATATTACACTGTACCCTCCGTCAGAAAGCCCCAGCATTTCATCAGCAGCAATGAAAAACTGCAAAAGTCCGCTTTTAGGAAATGGTGAATCCTCAGGCAGATCACTTAAATTTATCTGTGACAGCAATACAAGCTTATCTCCATTTGCTGAAACAGGATAAGCTCTGCTGCCATCCCAATACGGCAGACCTCCCAGCTTGCTGGATGTTAAGGTTACAGGCTTATCGTGATTGGCAATAAGCTTATATGACACGGTTTTTGTCTTATCTTTGATCCAATTAACTAATTTTTCAACCCTTTTGCTTGGAGCAGCTGTATCTTCCTCCTTTTGGCAGCTGTTATCAAATACATCTATTTCATTTAAAAGAGAAACCAAAGGCAGCTCTTTTGGATTTGCTTCTGCTACTTCAAACATAATATTTAAAAATTCTTCTGTGCTGTCGCAGCATTTTCTGAAGCTTACAAAATCATCATTGGTTGTAATATATATAGGAGGATTTTCAATTTCTTGAGACAGATCGGAAAGCTTATAGCCTGCATACCATACACCCCGGTTTTCATACCAAATCAGCAGGTAATTATCTGTGATTTCCTTCCACCTTTTAGGAGGTGTAGACCAAAGTCTGTAATACTCATTGTCGGCATATTCCTCTTCTCTCTTTTCCTTTTTGGCATCTTTAAATTCATCCTCCCAATCAACCAAAGTATAATCTATATAGTTATAGGAGGTATCTATATCACATGGAGGCATAATGCTATTGCATTTTGTATTGACGGCATCTTTTCCGTAGATTTTAAGGTAATTTCTATATACCTTAGGCAGCTTTACGCCAATTCGATTTTCTGCTTCCAGAATTTCCTCCAAGGAAAAGCCGCTGTGAAAAGCCTTTGGCTTTCCAAATATTCCCACAGAATCGGCAGAGGGCTTGACACCGGTTTTAAATACAGGCGTCGGAAATATACTCTTATCAAAAAGAGGTGTATTTGCAAGATCCAATACTTTGATGGATGTTAACTCTTTCAACAAGTCCCCATCCTCTTTTTTAAGATTTTTGCAGCCTGCAAGACTTAAATTAGTAAGTTTTTTCATATCCAAAAGAAGTGTCAGATCATCAAAATCAGTATGGGATAGATCCAAACGCTTTAAATTAACACAATTTTTCAGCCATTGAAAATCATTTATCACGCGGTTGGAAAGATTTAAGTCGCGCAAATTTACTGCCGCTTCCAGACAGGAATAGTCTCCCAGTTCATTTAAAAAGAGAAAATCATCAACCAGTCTTATATTGTCTGCACAGGACAGAGTTTTCACCTTTGTCAAATCATACTTGACAGAAGGAGTATATCCCAAGCTGTTGTATAGACCGCTGTAAAGCCATCTGTCCCTTATCTGCAAATGCTTTGAGTCCATAGCAGATTTTTTCTCAGGCTCATTTTTGCCATTTGCTGCAAGATTCCCGGCGTTGCCTGCTTCCTCCTCTTTTTTAGATTCCAACTCAATATTTCTTTTATATACTTCTGTTGATTCATAGTAAAAATCCCCGATAGGAATAAGTGACAGCACTCTTAAAGCTACATGCTTAGGTATCTTATCCCATGCAACGCTGTCGGGCATTTGGTTTATATCTGTGTAAATTACCTTTAAGCCGGGCAGCTTTTCAACAACGCTGAAATCCGTAACAGGATTGTCAGCAATATAAAGGTGATCTAAATTTTTAAGATTTTCTAATGGAGATAAATCTGTAATTTTATTTCCCGGCAAACCCAGCTCCGTTATATTTGTAAGTGTGGAAATAAAGCTTATGTCCTCAATATCCATGCTTCTCATATACAGCGTTCTCAAATTGGTATATTCAGAAAGCACATTCAAATCTTTGACTTTGGTAAGCCCGTTCATCACAAGATAGCGCAGTGTATCCTGACATTTAAGCTGTTTAAGTGAATCTATATCTCCGGGTTTAAGTGTAAGGGATTTTTTCTTTTCAAATGTTGCATTTTTGTCACCGACAACTTTTCTTCTTGAAGTTCGCTCTTCGGAATTTTCATCGCGGCGGGCTTTCTTAAGTGTATCAAGCCTTTCTATCCAGCCTACATCCCATCCCTCAAGCCAAAATCTGTTTTTCAGCTGCTCTGCATAATTGTTTATGATTTTAAAAAACTGTTTGTAGGTACACTGATAAACAGTTTTTCCATCTTTTTGAAATAAAACTGTTCCTTCAGACGAAGCTATGCTGTATGGACTTGGAGGAATTTGGACAGCTTTCTTCTTGCCGTCAACTATTTTGGTAAGATGAAGCTTTAAGAGATAATCCTTTGCAAATTCCTGTCTGTAAGGCATTTTCTTTTCTAAAGAACAAATCAGAGCTTCCATCTCAGACTTATATATGGGAATCATTTTTTTAAATTCTGCACCTTCCCATGCCCTCATGTAATTATCATAGAAAAATTCATCTGTTTTTTCCCGGTAATCATCCATGTTTTATATCCTCCCTTGACAATAGTGCTGTAAACCGCAAATAAAAATCAGCAAAAATTTCGACACCATGCTGCGCCTTTTTCTGACATTATATCAAACATAAAAAGATTAGTCCACACATAAAAAAGCGAGCAATGCAAAGCCTTTTAGCTCTGCATCACTCGTTTTTAGATAATTTCTTCTTCTGCTACTTTTCCTTTGCAAATACCAAAAGCTTCTGACCTAAGAAATTAAGTACAGTAAACATAACCATTCCTATTATCATAGCAAGGTTTTCTTTTATTTTGGTTCCAAAATCAGCAAGGAGCATGGATGCCAGAGGCTTCGCCATTCCGTAGGCTATGGCATAGCAGACAGACACATTCAGAGCGAATATGACAATCTGCCGCACTCCCCCATCCCTTTTTTTAAATGTAAAGTACTTATTCAAAAAGTAGCTCAATATACTCCCAAATATATAGTTGCAGGCAGATGAAATCCAGTAGGATACATTGAAGCAGTTGTAAAGCACAAACATCACCGCTGCACCAAAGCAGGTGTTTAAAACACCCACAAAAGCAAACCTGACTATTTCAGATGAAAAAAGCTTTTTTAACATAACACTAATCCTTGTTGTCTACATATTTCTCTATAATGTATCTGGGACGAGCCTTTACCTCGCTGTAAATTTTTCCTATATACTCGCCCACTGTTCCCATAGCTGCAAGGTTCATTCCCCCCATAAACCATATAAGTGCATAGAGCATATGGTTTGCAGACAGCGCAATGCTAAACAGCCCTGCAAACAATCCTGTCAGCGCCATTATAACACCAATAGCTGCAAAAAGGATTCCACAGGAAAAGATGAGCCTCAAGGGCTTGACAGAAAATGAGGTTATGCCGTCAAAGGCGAGCGACAGCATTTTTGAAAGATTATATTTGCTCTCCCCTGCCATTCTCTTTTGCCGCTCATAGTAAACCACGTCCTGATTAAAGCCAACCATAGTGACCATTCCCCGCAGAAAGAGGTTAACCTCCTTGAACTCAGAAAAGGCATCAAGTGCTCTTTTGCTCATAAGCCGGAAATCTGCATGATTATATATTGTGGATGCGCCCATAAAATTCATAAACCTGTAAAAGCCCTGAGCTGTTGCTTTTTTCATAAAGGAGTCCTTTGTGCGGTCATTTCTTACTCCGTAAACAATATCTGCCCCATCATTGAATTTAATCACCATCTCATCTATGGCATCAACATCATCCTGAAGGTCTGCATCCAAAGAGATAGCTGCATCACAGTCATCCTTAACTGTCATAAGTCCGCCTAAAAGAGCATTCTGATGTCCCCTGTTGCGGCTGAGCTTGACAGCTGCAAAAATTCTGTCATCTGCTGCAAGGCCTTCAATTATGCCCCATGTAGAATCCTTTGAGCCATCATCGACAAAGCATATTTTGCTTTTCTCTGAAATAAGCTCTCTTTCCATCAAGGAGCCCATCTTCTTCTTTAAAATGTCAGCAGAATCTCTTAAAACCTCCTGCTCATTATAACATGGCACAACCAAATAAATCGTTTTTTTCATACACATACCTCTTAAAATATTCCTAAAGAATTATACGCCTTATATTACATTTGTCAACCGACAATATTGTGTATAAATATTAAAATTTAATATAATTCTTTGAGACACACATATCTTTGACTTATTTTCATTGACTTTTAAACAAATATTCTGTATAATAACTAGCGTTG
>JAHHUC010000050.1 GCA_020024215.1 Oscillospiraceae bacterium
ACTATGATTTTGACGATTCCCAAATAGATCAGATAAATATAACCAATCCTATAAATTACAGCTTGTCAAACAGCAAAGCCATTTCTGTTATGGCAGATGAAAATATGCCCGAGGGAAGAATCCGGCTGGAATTATCATATAACCCGGAGGAAATAAGTAAAATCAATCTGGAGGGCAATATTATTGAGAGGGAATGTTTGGAGGCTGATGATTACAAAATCAAAAGAATTCTGCAAATTGATGTTATAAAGAATTATGTTTACAGAAGCGATATGGAGATATATATGAATATTTACAGCGACAGTCTCAGAAACTTAAAAAACAGAAGCATAAGCAGTTACAGGCTGGCAGAGGTTGAAAAATGCGTTATAAGGGTAAATCCCAAATATGAACAAATGATAGTATATTAGATGTGAGCATAACGAAAAGAAGGGCTGAGGCTCTTCTTTTTTTATTCTAAAGGCCCGGCTTATTTTCATATAATGAATAAGAATTTTAAGGGAGAGGATATAATGGCAGAGCATACTTTTGACAACAGAAGAATTGACATGATGATGGAGCGCTATCGTCAGGAGATAATAAGGATGCAGCGGGCAAGAGCCACCAAAGTTGAAGAGCCGAAGGAAATAAAGGAGGAGAGTGCTTCACGGACATATGCTGCTGAAAATGAGATATTGCCTAAGGAGGAAAAGAATGAAGAAATAAAGGAGGAGGCAAAAGAGGAAATAAGGGAGGAAATAGGTGAGCAGACAAATTCTGAAATAAAGGAGGAATTAAATGAAAAGGTGCATGAAGAAATAAATGAGGAATTAAGTGAAGAGATAAATGAGGAAATAAATCAGCATTTAATAGAAGAGGCAGAGGATATAAAAGATGAAAGCAGTGAGGATGTAAATTTTAAAGACACAGAAAAGCCCGGTGATGAGAAGGAAATATGCAGCAATGAGGAAACGGTGCAGGAGGCTTTTGAAAGCACAGCGGATGAAGAAGAGGAAAGCAAAGGCTTTGAGGGGGAAAACATAGAAAAAAATATAAGCGGGGATGAAATATTTAAGGAGCAGGAGGAAATTGAAAAAATTGAATATTTTGAAGATGAGCCTATAAAGGAGCAGCAAAGGAGCAAGGAGGAAGAAAATATTTGTCAAAAAGAGCCGGATGTTGGGTGCTATGAGGATGCGAACCTGATTTTTAAAGAGCAGATTTTGGATGCAGAAGAGGAAAAGGAGCCGGATAGCAGCAGTGAAAGCACAGAGGAAAAAAATGAGGATGGCTTCAAAAGGGAAAAAAACATTTTTTCAAGGCTTTATAAAAAGAGAAACAGAGAAAGGCTTTTCTTTTCTGATTCAGCCTGTGCAGGCGGAAAATTTTATGCCTACGGCACACTTCCGGCATTTTTAAGCGAGCTGTCAGAAAAGGAGGCACAGGCACATTTTTCCTCCTTTGACAGCACCCTTCCCGATTTGCAAAGAGGCCCCAAGCTTTTGGAAATAAAGCTTAAAGGGGAGCGGGATTTTTGCCTGTTCTTCTGCTCATTTCCCTGTTTCTTTGCAGATGATTTAGATGATGTAAAGGATTTTCTGCTGCTGAGGGAAAAAAACAACGACAGGGGTATGCTTTGGGAATATCTTATAGATCACAAGGATGCACTTGATTATGTGCTTTATAATTTTTCTGATATGGGCACGCCCTCATCCTATTGTGCAAGCTATTACAGCCCTGCCTTCATGGCACAAGAAAACGGCTCCATATGTGCCTTTAAGCTTGCCTTAAAGCCAAAGCAGAAGGAAAAAAGCTTTTCTTCCTTTGATGCGATGGAAAAAGGCAGCATAGACAGGGACTATCTTAAAAGAGATCTGGCAGGGCAGCTTGAGGAGGGCAGGACAATGGAATTTGAGGTGCTGCTTTTAAAGATCAAAGAGCTTTCCTTGTGCCGCTTCAACCCCTTCTTGCCAACAACGGCCTGGGAGAATGAGGAAAGGATACCCATAGGAAAAATAACATTTGAAAAAAAGGGCAATGGGGAGGAATATTTTTCAATGGATATGCTGCCTGTCGGAGTTTTTCTTTCCAAGGAGCATTTTTACAGCCTTGTAAAATCTGTAAACTGGGCACACAAGGACAATCTTGATATGTACATAGATTTTAATGACAGGGCATTTTTAAAATCCCCAAGGGGCGATTTTAAAAAGAGCGGATTTGATATGGCGTCAGAAAGAATAAAAAACATGACCGATAGAGAGCTCAGGCGCCTTAAAGAAAACATAGCGGAATCTATGGAAAATTTAAGCGGCGATACGTTGGAAAGGGCGCTTGTTATTTTAAGCGACGCAGATTTGGATTTCGGAAAGTCACTTATGGATATGATTGAGGCATAGCTATGAAAAGGTCCTTGAAAAAATACGGCAGTCTGCTGTTTATAGTTTTTATGACCTTCCTTTCCTTTTGGTATTTAGGCAGGGAGGAATCGGTTATGGGAATGGTTGCAAAAATTCCTGTATTGATGTATCACAGCGTCAGCGACAGCACAGAGGAGATGTATTCTGTGCCTGTCTCAAAGCTGGAAAGCGATCTTAAATATCTAAAGGCTCAGGGATATGAATCCATCACCTGCAAAAAGCTGGCAGAAATTCTTAAAGAGGGAAAGGGTATGCCCAAAAAGCCTGTTATAGTGACCTTTGATGACGGCTATTACAACAATCTTGTAAGGGCGCTGCCGGTTTTGGAAAAATATGATATGAGCGCAGTTATATCGGTTATAGGAGAAGAAACAAAAAGATATGACGAATGTGAGGACAGAGCCCTTTCATATGCCTGTCTCAACAGTCAGGACATAAAAGAGCTTATAGCATCCGGCAGGATTGAAATAGCAAATCATTCCTACAAAATGCACCATCAGGGGGCAAGAAGGGGCACAATGCAGATAAAGGGCGAGGATGGGGAAAAATATAAGGAGGTTTTTTGTGAGGACACAAAAAAGTGCCACGATTATATTTTGGAAAAATGTGACTACACAATGACAACATACACATATCCCTACGGTCAGATAACAGAGAGCACAAAGGCATACCTTGGGGAAATGGGCTATAATATACTGCTTTCCTGCGACGGAAGAATAAATTTTCTTGATGATGTGACTCTTCCTTTAAGCCTTGGCAGGTTCAACCGGGACGGCAGAGCTTCAACAGAGGAATTTATGAGAAAATCGGGCATTTGAAGGCGCAGTAATTGCTATGGATGATTTTTTATGCTATAATATCCTAAACTGTATAGAAATAAAACTCTGAGGCAAGAGGAGGAATGAAATTGGATTTTTCAAAATTCAGCAAAAAGGTTCAAGAGGTGGCTTCAAGCACCGCAAAAAAAGCAGGTGAACAGGTTCAGATAGCAAAGCTGCAAATAGATAAAACAACGATTGGCAAGGAAATGACAGATGCCTTTACAGCCTTCGGAAAGTATTGCTATTTCAATATGGATAAAGAGGATTTTATCGAGGGCGCAAAGCAATATAAGAAGGACATTGACGAGTTGAAGCTGAAAATAGCCAATCTTGATAAGGAGATAGCTTCAATGAGGGTATCTGATGAGGAAAAGGAAATAACTGCCGATTTTGAGGAAAAGCCCCTCACATTTGAAACAGAGCCGGCAGAAATTTTATCTCAGCCTGACATTTGCTCACAGCAGACTGAACAACCCCTCTTTGAGGATAAAAATCAAAATTAGAATATTGGAATGTAAGCTTAAATTTAAAGCGGAGAGAGCCAAAGAAATAAGGCTGTCTCCGCTTTTTTGAGCATTTTAATATTATGTTTTTGATTATATTTTAAGCTTTAAACCGCATAGCCACTGTCCTTTTGGCTTATTGGATGCTTCCAATATCATCAGGAGAGAGTGTTTTTAACTGCTCATCAGATGCTGATGCTTTTCTTAGATGTCCGAAAATGATGTACAAGGCAGCTCCTATTGCACAATAGATGGCAAAGGAAAGATATCCTGCGAAAGATAACTCTAAGCAGGAGCCTATTATTATCCATACAGAAACTATCATGCCGAGTATAAAAACCAAATTTCCGCAGGGAACCTTGTAAGGCCTTTTCCAGTCGGGGTGCTTTTTTCTCAGCTGATAGGCATCTAAGCAGCAGACAAAATATACAAGTCCTGCGGCTATGCAGGATACGGCATATATGTACTGCACCCAGTTGCTGCCTGTGAAAAAGCAGAAGAAAACAGTGAACAAAAATACCACAGTATTTGCAGCTGCCGGCTGTCCGTTGGAATTAAGCTTTTTGAAAACAGAAGGAAGCTGGTTTAATTGAGCTGCTCCGTACAAAACTCTGGCAGAGGATGTCCAAAAGCCCATAAGTGTTGTGAATGCGTGAAGTATTCCGGCAGAAAGAGCCATCACAGCTAAAATTTTGGGAAGGGAAAAAAGATTTATTATCTCCGGCTCGGGCATACCCATTTTTGACACCTGTGTCCACGGAGCCATTCCGCCTATGGCTGTGACCACAATGAAATAAAGAACAGCGGGAACAAAGAGGGCAGACAGTATTACCTTCCACATTTTTTCAACCGGGAAGTTGGTTTCTTCAACCATTGTAGGTGTCATTTCAAAGCCTATGAATTTAAGTGAGAATACTGCCATAGCAATAAACACACCCTTAAATCCCATAGGGAACATTCCGCCGTCTGCGGTTAGATTGGAGGCAGACCAATGTCCGGAAAAGAAAAATGAAATGCTCACTATCAATGACATTATTATCATTGCAAAAAAGAATATGTCAGCCAGCTTTCCGGTGAGGGAAATATTAAAGTTGGAAAGAACATACCAAATGAAAACGACGGATATTACAAATATAAGGTCATATTTATTCGGAAAGGGAAAGAAATTTTTAACAGCCGTAAGGAATATGAATGCCATCATAGGCGGCTCAACCACCTGAACTAAAAACATCATCCACTGTGTGGCAAAGCCGGCCTTGTGTCCGAAGGCATTTGATGTCCACACATCCACAGAGGATGCAAAGGGCAGCATTGCGGTAAGCTCGGAAAATGTAAGGCCTATGGGGACAAGCAGAAGAGAAAGTATAGGGAAAATAAGTGCTGCTCCGGCGCCTGTCTTTTCAAACCAATAGGGCGCCTCAGCCAGCCATCCGCCTATAACCGCTCCTGAAGAAAGTGCTATCATGGAAATAAAGCTCAGGTTTTTCTTTAGTTTATTATCAGACATATAAAATTCTCCCTTCTTTTATAAAATTTATCTGTTTAAAGCCTCTATACATTCATTTGTGTTGATAACATGGCAGTAGATATTGTTCAAAATGGCAAGCTCCGCATCCTGAATTTCCTTGGTGGAGGCTCTTACAGCATCCTCTATAAGATATACCTTAAAGCTTTCATCTGCCAGACTTCTGACGGTGGAGGATACACACTGATCAAGCAGCACGCCTGTCACAACCACAGTATCTATGCCCATGTTGTTGAGCCAAAGCCTCAGGCTTGAGCCTGTGAGGGCGCTGTCGGTTGTTTTTGTGACAACAATTTCATCCGGCAGGGGTGCAAGCTTTGGCACAATGTCTGTTGTTGGGTCATCATGGGTTTGAAGCAAGCTGTTGTAGCCGGAGGCCTTGTGATCTAAGGACCTTTCTCTGCCATCCTTTGTTTTGGCTTCTATTTTTGCAAAAATAACCTCCATGCCGTTTTCCCTGAAGGCCTTTATAAGCCTTTGATTGTTGGGCACAACCTCCTCGTCAATTTTTCTGTAAAATTGCTCCCATCTGTCTGCACGAAGCTTTTCCTTTGGCGTGGGGTCAGAAATCGCCGGCCTTGTTATGAATACATGCTGCATATCAATTACAAGAAGTGCTGTTTTTCCCTTTTGCAGCTCTATCCTTCCGTAATCATCGTCATCCTCATAGTAGAATGAAACATATCTGTCATTAACCTTCATTTATATTCCCCTTTCAAATTGTTTTGTAAGCATATGTTAACATTACTTTAATAAAAAGTATATTTATTTTAAAGAGCAGGATAATATAGTATCAGAAGAGGACAAAAAACAGCCATATGCTATTTTATTGCTTTAATACTGCAATATGCGATACCATCATTGACACAGGACTTTTTTGCTTTTAAAATTAAGGTGAAAGGGGTGATGCAGCTTGATGAGAATTTTGCTGGCGGATGATGAAAAAATAGAGCTGAGATATCTTGAATCGGTATTCTCATGCGAAAAGGCAATGGATATTTTTAAGGTTGTGGATGCTGTTACAGATGGCAGGAGTGCTGTGGAGAGCGCAAAAAAATATAAGCCTCATATATTCATAACAGATATAAAAATGCCGGTTATGGATGGAATTGAGGCAGCTCTCAAAATAAGGGAAATTGACCCTAAGACAATCATAATTCTCAATACCGCATATGCAGAATTTGAATTTGCCAAAAAGGCTTTGGAAAATCAGTTTGATGCATACATATTGAAGCCCACCATGTCAGAAGAAATTTTGCAGACTGTGAAAAGGTGCATAGAGGCAAAAAAGGATATGCCTGACTGTGATGAAAGCACCAAGGAAAGTAAAATCATAAGAGCTGCAAAGGAATATATAAGCAGCAATATCAATAAAAGGATAACGCTTAAAACCATTTCGGAATATGTGCATTTTTCACCCTCTTATTTTTCAAGGATGTTCAAGGAAACCGAGGGCATAGCCCTTTCACAATATATAAATCTGCAAAGGGTAAAGCTGGCTGTAAAATATATTGAAACCACAGATCTTCCCATAAAGGATATCTGCTCTGCCTGCGGATTTTCCAGCATATCAAATTTCAACAGGGAATATAAAAAATATGCCGGACTTACACCCTCACAGATGAGAAGGGAGCAGAGCTGAGGTGTGGGATATAAGAGATTTTATAACAGAGGATTTTGAGCAGAAGGTTCAGAATTCCTTTGCAAAGGTTACAGGCTATGGAATAGTTTTTGTGGATATAAAGGGAAACCACATAGGCCGAGGCAGCAATTTCACAAAATTCTGCAAGGAGATAAATTCCACAGCAGAGGGCTGTGCAGCCTGCGCCAAAAGCAACCGGGAGGGAATGGAGATAGCTCTCAAAACAAATAAGCCCTGCATATACATATGTCATGCAGGACTTGTAAATATTATCATTCCGTATATGTATGAGGGCTGCTACATAGGAGCGCTGACAGCAGGTCAGGTGGTGTGCCAAAACAACAATTTTTTCAGATGCAGTGAAAATCTGCTTGATGTATGGCTGAAGGATCCAAAATTAAAGGCTTATTATGGGGAATTGGAAAAATGTGAAAGTGAAAAGATCGAGGCTATGGTGGATTCCTTGAGAAATGTTCAGGAATTTATATTTGAGAGCAGGATAAGGCATGAAATGGAGACACAGCTGTATGAAAAGGACAGGGAGCTGCTGACCTATCGCATGCAGAAATCCGAGCTGGAAAGAGAGCTGAAGGCTGCACAATTTGAGCTTTTGCAGAAAAAGATAATCCCTCATTTCATGTTCAATATACTCAATTCCATATCCAGGCTCATATGTCTGGACGAAAAGCAAAAGGCGCTTGCCATGCTGGATTCATATGCGAAAATGCTGCGCTATCAATGCTCAAACACAGTCCTCATGGTGGATTTGAAGGAGGAGCTTGATTATATAAGGAACTATCTTTCCATACAGAACATAAGGTTTGATGAGAGGGTAACATACAGCATAGAGTGTTCAAAGGAGCTTTACGGGCTTAAAATTCCCTTTTTCTCACTTCAGCCGTTTGTTGAAAATTCCATTGAGCATGGAATTTTGGATAAGCCAAAGGGGGGAAGGGTGTGCATATTGTGCAAAAAAAAGCCTGATTGCAGCCAGATAACAATAGAGGATAACGGCGTGGGCATTGATGAGCGGGAAATAGCTGAAATAAGGGAAAAAATATTGTGCGATTCGCCTGATCCTCCCAAAAATCATGTGGGAATTTTCAACTGCTGCAGCAGATACAGGGTGGTTTTTGGAAAAAGGGCAGTCATAAGGCTTGAAAGTGAAAAGAACAAAGGCACAAGAGTAACCATAAGGCTGAAAAACAAACAGGAGTAAAATTTTTATCTGACAAGCCTTCCCTGATAGGTGTTCCTTTCATACAAAAGCTTATCTATATCATTTATGACAGTCAGCTTTTTCTTTGTCCACATCGGGGCTAAAAGGGTGGAGGATGCCCCGTCGCCTGTCAGGCGCTCAATCACTATGTTTTCGTCTATTACCTCCAGCTGCCTTACAACTATATCCACATATTCCTCCTTTGAAATGAGAGGGAAGGGCTCTTTTTCATATAAAGCTCCAAGAGCGCTTCCCTTTAATATGTGAAGCATATGTATTTTTATGGAAAGGGGCATAAGCTCTCCCACTGTTTTGGCTGTTTCTATCATCATTTCCCCGGTTTCGCCGGGAAGTCCGTTTATAATGTGCACAGAGGACTTTATCCCTCTTTCTTTTAAAAGCTCATAGCCTTGTAAAAATTCCGCATAGCTGTGGCAGCGGTTCATCCTTTTTGCGGTCTTGTCAAATATTGTCTGAAGCCCCAGCTCTGCAACCAGAGGCATCCTCTCATTGTAATATGCCAAAAGGTCGGCTGTCTCTTCATCTATGCAGTCGCCCCTTGTGGCTATCCTTATTCCCTCAATAGGCAGCTGGCAGGCTTCCTTCAAAAAGTAATCCAGCTTATCAATAGGGCCGTATGTGTTTGTGAAGGACTGAAAATATCCTATAAAGCCTGCATCCGGCCACTTTTTCAAAAGCATTGCGGCGCCTTTTTTAAACTGCTCCTCTATTGATAAGGCGGCCTTTGGTGCAAATTCTGCACCGCCGTCTCCCGAGCAGAAGCAGCAGCCGCCTATTCCCTTTCTGCCGTCTCTGTTAGGGCAGGTAAAGCCTGTGGACAAGGGGATTTTGCACATCTTCCTGCCGTATTTATGCTTTAAATAATAGTCCATGGTATAATACCTTTTGAAGCCCTCTGTATGCTTTATGGGGCTTGTATATTTTTTCTTTATGCCAATCACTCCCATCTCACTTGTAAAAGAAACCAAGCTATATTATAATATCCAAATAAAGAATTATCAAATGCAAGTTTAAGGAGGCTATATTTTGTCAAAGGTAAATTGGAAGGGCGGAACAATGCTTTACCCGGTTCCTGCCTGCTTGGTGTCCGTAGGGAGCATGAAGGAGAGCAACCTTATTACAGTGGCATGGTGCGGAATCATTAGCTCTGAGCCGCCGAGACTATACATTTCGGTGAGAAGGGAAAGATTTTCCCACCACATACTGACACAGACGAGGGAATTTTGTGTAAACCTGACTACTGCCGCAATGGTAAGAGGGGTGGATCTGTGCGGAGTTAAGTCCGGCAGGGATGTGGATAAGTTCAAAATAGCTAAATTTACCAAGGAAAAGGCCGAAAAAGTCTCCTGTCCCAGAGTGGCAGAAAGCCCAATAACACTCGAGTGCAGGGTGTTTGACATAATTCCCTTGGGAAGCCATGATATGTTTATGGCTGACATTGTGTCTGTTGCTGTGGATGAAAGCCTGATAGACGAAAAAGGCGCCCTCTCTTTGGCAAAATCCAATCTGGTGGCTTATTCCCACGGCAGCTATATGAAGCTGGGGGCAAAGGCAGGCTCCTTCGGCTATTCTGTAAGAAAAAAGACTCCCAAAAAAGGTGAAAGGGCCAATGGAAGAAAAAAGAAAAATTAGGCTTTTAAAAAATGCAGCTGCCATGAGCTTGTTGTGTGCAGGCTATATCTGGTTTGAAAACAATCGTCTTGAGCTAAAGCACTATTCTCTGCACACAGAAAGAGGGCAGGGCATAAGGCTTTTGCAGCTTTCGGACCTCCATGACAAGGTGTTTTTAGGATATGATAACAAGCTTTTAAAAAAGATTTTTGCAGCCTCCCCCGATTTGATTCTCTTAACCGGAGACACTGTTTGTGCAGGCGGAAAAAACATCAGGGCCACCTGTGAATTTTTAAAGCTTTTGACAGCAAGATATCCCGTCTGCGGAATTTTGGGCAATCACGAGCAAAGGGGCGACAGGCAGCGCTTTATAGAGTATTCCATGAAAAAAGCAGGCGTGAGGCTTCTTAAAAATCAGCAGCAGCAATTTCTGATAAGGGGTACTTCCGTGTCTGTTTTGGGCCTTTGTGAAAAGCAGGCAATAAAAAGAACCGATTATATAAAGGAATTTTTTAACCTCCTTGAATATGAAAACCACGACAAAGAGCTGCAAACCTTGGAGGAAAGCACGGGAATAAGGATACTTCTTTCCCATTTTCCCGAAAACTATGCCCTCACAGGCGAAAATGCATACAACAGGTTTTCCTTTGAGCTTATGCTGTCAGGCCACTCCCACGGCGGCCATATAAGGCTTCCTGCAATAGGCGGGCTCTTCAGCCCCGGTCAGGGCTTTTTCCCAAAATACTGCAAGGGACTTTACAATGGCAGAAACAACGCTCTTTTAGTTTCTTCCGGCATAGGAAACGATGCCCCCATACCCCGGGTAAATAACCCCCCATCCATAGCTGTCATTGATTTTGTTTAAGATGGGGCAAATTTCAAAAAAATCTTAAAAAGGTTGTCAAAAAGCCGAAAAATAAGGTTGACAAAGAAAGATAAACAGCTTATAATAACCTAGGGTGACTTTGGTCACCTTAGTGTTTTGTGGAGGATTTTGTTATGGTAATAGATATAAGAGAGATCTTGTCCGGCGCTTCCTCCGAAACTGCCTTTCAGGGCTCAATTGATTTAAGCAACCTTAAGCGGCACAAGGCGGTGCTTTTCCCTCAATTGCTGGCGGTAAAAGGGGAAGTTACAAACCGTGCGGATGTTGTTACGCTGCGCTACCAAATCAACGGCGATATGCCTTATCTTTGTGATCGCTGTCTGATGCAGTGCCATCTCGATATCAACAAAGAATTTTCTCACACTGTGGTAAAATCACTGGAGGATGAAGAGCTGGACGACATATTTTTGGTTTGCCCTGACGGTACACTTGATATTGAAGAGATTGCCACCTCCGACCTGCTCCTTTACCTTCCCTCAAAGCTTTTGTGCCGGGAAGACTGCAAGGGGTTGTGTTCCGAATGCGGAGCCAATCTCAATGAGGGCGACTGCGGCTGTAATAAAAAGGTCATAGATCCCAGATTACAGAAGCTTGCCGATCTGCTTTAAAGGCTAAGGAGCCAAAAAGTAAATTCACATTGAAATCTTAAATTTGGAAGGAGTTAATAAACAATGGCAGTACCAAAGAGAAAAACCTCAAAAGCAAGAAGAGATAAAAGAAGATCCAGCGTATGGAAGCTTTCCTCACCCGCACTTTGCAAATGCACACACTGCGGACACCTCAAGGCTCCCCACAGAGTTTGCCCCAATTGCGGATATTATAGGAACAGAGAAGTAGTTTCCGTAGAGGACTAATTCATATAAGATATTAAGGGAGGACAGCTTGTTCCTCCCATTTTTGTGCATTGAATTTTGATATAATTGTTAAAAAAGGAGGGCGCTGTGGCGGTTTTAATTACAGCTGTTGAAAAAAATTCCTATGCGGAAAAGGCGGGCATACAAAAAAACGACACCATTGTATCCATAGGCAAAAATGAAATAAACGATGTTCTGGATTATCAGTTTTACGCATCCGACATAGAGCTTTCCGTGGAGCTTTTAAGAGAGGGCATACCCTATTCGGTAAAGATAAGAAAGCCTCAGTATAAGGATCTGGGGCTGGAATTTAAAAGCTATCTTATGGATGAAAAAAGAAGATGCTGCAACAACTGCATCTTCTGCTTTATAGACCAAAATCCCAAGGGAATGAGAGAAAGCATTTATTTTAAGGATGATGACGACCGCCTCTCCTTTCTTTTCGGAAATTATGTGACATTGACAAATCTTTCCTCTCACGATGTGGAAAGAATAATTAAGATGAAGATAAGCCCCATAAATGTTTCGGTACACACTACAAATCCCCAGTTAAGGTGCAGAATGATGCACAATCGCTTTGCAGGCGAGGCTCTGCAAAAGCTTTATAAAATAGCAGAGGCAGGGAATAAAATAAATGCCCAGATAGTGCTCTGCCCCAAAATAAATGACAATGATGAGCTTAGAAGGACTTTGTCTGACTTAGAAAAGCTTTATCCTGCTGTTCAGTCAATAGCCTGTGTGCCTGTGGGAGTGACAGCATACAGGGATGGGCTTTTCCCGATGGAAACTTATAATGAAACAACAGCCGGGGAAACTATTGATATAATCCATGAATTTCAGGAAAAATTTTTAAAAAAGGATAAAAAGAGGATATGCTACCCCTCCGATGAATTTTTTATTTTGGCAAAAAGAAAGCTGCCCGATTATACCTATTACGGCGAATTTGACCAGCTGGATAACGGAGTTGGTCTTATATCCTTTCTTTATAAGGAATTTGAAGCCTTTCTTCCTCTCATGGAGCCTCTGGGCACAAAGAGAAGCTTTACAGCCGTGACAGGCGAGGCGGCATATCCTTTTATAAATGACCTTATGCAGAAGCTTATGGAAAGGGACCCAAATCTTAAGGTTAATTTAAAGGCGATAAAAAATAATTTCTTCGGCGGAAAGATAACGGTTGCAGGTCTTGTGACAGGAACCGATATTGTGCAGCAGCTAAAGGGTACGGATCTGGGCAGCGCCTTGATAATTCCCGATTGCATGCTAAGGCACGAAAGGGATAAATTTTTGGATGATATGACATTGGAGCAATTAAGTCAGCAGCTGAACATACCTGTAAGGGTGATAGGCTCTGACGGCTCATCCATGTGTGAAATATTGGAAATGGAAGTTTAAGGAGGTTAATAGTTTATGTCTAAGCCGATAGTTGCCATAGTTGGCAGACCGAATGTGGGCAAAAGCACGCTGTTCAACAAGCTTTGCGGCACAAGGCTTTCAATAGTGGAGGATACCCCCGGAGTTACAAGGGACAGGATATATGCCCCCTGCAATTGGGAGGGGCATGAATTTATGCTGGTGGATACCGGCGGAATAGAGCCTTTTTCCGATGACATAATCCTCTCACAGATGAGAAGGCAGGCGGAATTGGCAATAGAGAGCGCCCAGGTGATAGTTCTGGTGGTGGATATAAGGTCAGGTGTGACAGCCACCGATTCAGAGGTTGCCTCCATGCTTTTAAAAAGCCGCAAGCCCACCATTTTATGCGTGAACAAATGCGACAGCGTGGGAGATGTTCCGCCTGAATTTTATGAATTTTACAATTTGGGAATGGGCGACCCCATTGCGGTTTCCTCCGTTCACGGACACGGCACAGGCGACCTTTTGGATGAGGTGATAAAGCATATTGACTTTACCAAAGCCCTGGATGTACCTGAGGGTGTTATTTCCGTCGCCGTAATAGGAAAGCCCAATGTGGGAAAATCCTCACTGGTAAATAAGATAACAGGTGAAGAGAGGGCGATAGTTTCCAATATTGCAGGAACAACAAGGGATGCCACCGACACCATGACAGAGAACAGGTTCGGAAAATTCAACCTCATTGATACAGCCGGCATAAGAAGAAAGAACAAAATTACAGATGATATTGAGCATTACAGCGTTTTAAGGGCGTATATGGCTGTTGACAGGGCCGATGTATGCGTGATAATGATAGATGCTCTGGAGGGCTTTACCGAGCAGGATTCCAAAATTGCCGGCTATGCCCATGAGCAGGGCAAGGGCTGCATAGTTGCGGTAAACAAATGGGATGCGGTTGAAAAAAATGAAAAAACCATGCAGGAATTTGAAAACAAGCTTAAGGTGGATTTTTCCTTCATGAGCTATGTTCCCTTTGTGTTCATCTCCGCAAAGACAGGCCAGAGGCTGGATAAGCTTTTTGAGCTTATTGTAAGGGTGAAAGCCAACAACAGCATGAGGGCGACAACAGGTGCTCTCAATGAGATTTTATCCTCTGCCACAGCAAGGGTGCAGCCGCCCTCTGACAAGGGAAAGCGGCTTAAAATCTATTATATCACACAGGCATCCTCTGCTCCTCCCACATTTGTATGCTTTTGCAACAGGGCAGAGCTTTTCCATTTTTCCTATCAGAGATATATTGAAAATCAGATAAGAGAGTCGTTCGATCTTATGGGAACGCCTGTAAAGCTGATCATCAGGGAGCGGGGAGAATAATGTCTGTTGTTAAGGTAATGCTGTCCTTTATTCTGTGCTATCTTTTAGGGAGCATAAGCTTTGCGGTGCTTTTTTCAAAAATAGCCGGAAAAGATGTGAGAGCCTTAGGCAGCGGCAATGCAGGCTCCACCAATATGCTGAGAAATTTTGGCGTCAAATGGGCGCTGTTTACATTTGCAGGCGACTTTTTAAAGGGCTCTCTGGGCGTGTTTTTGACAGGTCTTATAAATTCCGACAGCCCTAATGAGGCTCTCATCAAAGAAATTGCCGTAATCTTTTTGCTTTTGGGGCATATGAAGCCCATATTTTTCTCCTTTAAGGGAGGAAAGGGGGTTGCCACAGGCTTGGGAGCCTTGGCTGTGGTTGCTCCGAAAACCTTTTCCGTCATATTTGTTCTGGGAATTTTGATAGCAGGAATATCCGGTTTTGTTTCGCTTGCTGCCATATCCATGTCTGTTCTTTACCCAATCATAACACTTTTTTCTGCCGTATATTCAAAAAGCCCGGTCGGCACAGCAGAAATTGTGTATATTGCCGTAGCTTTTTTGATAGGAGCTATGATACTATATTCCCACAGAGCTAATTTTAAGCGTCTTGTAAGACATGAGGAAAACAGCATTTACAAAAAGAGGGGGAAAAATCGTGGCTGATATATTTATAATGGGAGCAGGCGGCTTTGGAAGTGCTCTGGCTGTCATGCTGTCCCATTCCTCCCACAGGGTTTCTCTTTGGGGACACAACAGCGAGCATCAGAAGGAGCTTAGGGAAAAGAGAACTAACGAAAGGCTTTTAAAGGGTGTAGTTCTCCCAAAGGATATAAACATAGTTGAGAGCATAGACGGCATAGAAAATGCCGAATTTGTTTTTATAGCTACTCCCACATTTGCCGTGAGGGATACAGCAAGGCTTTTAAGGGGAAAAATATCCCCCTCTGCGGTTGTAGTCTCTGTGTCAAAGGGCATGGAAAAGGGAAGCCTCAAGCTTTTAAGCGAGGTTTTGCAGGAGGAAATACCTGAAAATCCCCATGTGTTTTTGTCAGGGCCGTCTCATGCAGAGGAAATTGCAAAGGGAGCGGTCACTGTCATGGTGGCAGCCTCCTTGGACCATGCTTCTGCAAGGCAGGTTCAGGAGCTTACCGAAGGCTCCAATATAAGAATTTACTGGAGCGATGATGTAAAGGGAGTCCAGCTTGGCGGAGCCTTAAAGAACATAATAGCCTTTGCTGCCGGAGTGTGCGACGGCTTGAAGCTGGGAGATAATCCCAAAGCTGCCCTTATGACAAGAGGTCTGGCGGAAATTTCCCGTCTGGGTGTTAAAATGGGCGCTAAGGGTGATACATTTATGGGAATTGCCGGTGTAGGGGATCTTATTGTCACCTGCTGCTCCCCCCATTCCCGAAATCATCGCTGCGGTGTATTTGTAGGTGAGGGCATGAGCTGTAAGGATGCGGTTGAAAAGGTGGGAATGGTGGTTGAGGGCATAACAGCCACAAAATGTGCCTGCGCTCTGGCTGACCGATACAATGTGGAAATGCCCATCGCAAAAACCATCCAAAGCGTAATAGACGGCAAAATAAACGCAAAAGAAGCCATAGCCCTTCTTTTGGAACGCCCCTTAAAAAAAGAATCCCCGCTTTCTTAAAAGAAAGCGGGGCAAAGAATTTTAATTCGCACAGGGAAAAAAGATTTTTGCATGACTTTTGTGCCTGCGAA
>JAHHUC010000051.1 GCA_020024215.1 Oscillospiraceae bacterium
TGCATTCTGGGAAATTTCTACATTTTTATGCAGCAGAGCCAATTTGTCACAAACCAAACGCTTTTTTTAGCCTTTTACAGAAGTGATTTTCTGCATTTTCTCATCCCCTTGAGCGATTTAGCAGGCTGGCTTAAGCTTATTCTTGTAATTGCAGCCTTGTCCTTTGCCTGCTGCTTTCTGCCGTCTGAAAGGATGAACATAAATGCTGTACAGCTGTTGATATTTCCCTTGGTTCTGGTGCTTTCGGTGTCAGAATATACAAGCAGCCAGAATTATATAGCCATATCTGTCTTTATATTTTTTACGGCGGTTCTTATCATAAGCCAGCATGGAAAGGATGAGTGGTATGAGCCTAAAAGATAGCTTGAAAAAAATAGTGCCCATAGGCTTTGATGCCGATATTGAAATAAAGGCCTTTGGAATCGGAACGGTTTTATGCACACTGTTTTCCCTGCAATTCTTTGTAAAGCTCAACAACAAAATAAACGAGCTTTACTTTGTAAACGGCAGTAAAATGTATCTTAAGCCGGATGCGGTCATGCCGTGTTTCAGGGATGTTTTGGGCAAAAGCCTCCTCCCGTTTGCAGCCTTGTTTCTGATGCTTACAGCCTATATATTCATCCATTATGAATATCACAAAAAAGGCAGCAGGAGTATATATCTTATGAAAAGGCTGCCTCAGAAAAATGAGCTTGCCAAAAGATGCATAACTCTTCCTCTGATTTTATCCTCAATGGTTTTGATTTTAGCGGTAATTTTGTTGTTAATATTCTACTTTGTCTACCTTATTAAAACGCCTGAGGGCTTAATAGCTGTCTTTTAAATCAAGGAGGTCAATTATGATTGAAATAAACAATTTATCAAAAAAATATAAGGAAAAATTGGCTCTTTCAAATGTGAATTTAAAAATTCCCAGAGGGGAAATTATAGGAATCTTCGGTGAAAACGGAGCAGGAAAGACCACACTTATGAAGTCTGTGCTGGGGCTTATAAAATATGATGGATTTATAACCTTGGACAAAAAAGAAATAAATTGTGATGTTATGGATAAGCTTTCCTTTGCCACATGTGAACATTCATTTTTCCCAAATTTAGACGCAAAGGCACATGCTGAATTTTATAATGAGCATTTCCCAAAATTTTCTTATAAGAGATTTAATTCACTGATGGAATTTTTTTCACTTGCTAAAAATAAGCAAATAAAGAATTTTTCACAGGGGCAGCAGAATCAGTTTGAGGTGATAATGGCTTTAAGTCAGGGTGCGGACTATATATTTATGGATGAGCCATTTGCAGGAAATGATATTTTCAACCGGGAGGATTTTTACAAGGTTCTGGTGGGAATATTGGAAAGCAATGAAACTGTGGTTATTTCAACACATCTCATTGAAGAGGTGTCGGATTTTATAGGAAGAGCCATACTTATCAAGGACGGAAAAATTATAAATGATGTGTCTATGGAAAAGCTGGAGGAAGAGGGAAAAAGTCTGGTAAGCTTTGTTAAGGAGGCATATCACTATGAAGGTGACAGGGTTAGCCGCGCTTTAAGGGATTTAACCGATGAGGAGGAATAGCTATGAAGAGGATATTGATAATTTCTATTTCTCTTGTTCTGATTTTAACTTCTGTATTCGGCTTTGCAGCAATAGATATTTATAAGGAAAGGGATAAGGTAAATTATACCGAGCTTGCCCATTGGGGAGATTACAGTGCCTTGGACAATGTAAAGGTACAAAGCTATGATGCTTTGAACAACAGGATCTTTTGGCAGAGCGAAACTTCTATGGGGAAAGAGACAAAGACAACCTCAAAATATAAATTTCACTACAAAAATAAATATGAAGAGCGCCCTTTTTATCATGACGGAATAAGGACAGATGCAAGGCTTATTCTGCAAAGCGGCATAAATGATGACAATATGGAAAATTTAGAAAATATTTATCCTAAAGGTGCAGGTTATTTGAGAAGTCTTTGGGAGCAGGTGAAAAATGGTGAAAAAAAGACGTTTTATATAAAGCTTAAGGATGTAATGGATTTTTATCCCTTTGGAAATGCTTCAAGTCTGCCGGGATATTCTTCCTTTGAACATTCATTGATTTTCAGGGATCCGAAGGACTTTTCAAATGAATATGATTTTATAATGCGCTTTCAGGAGGAATTTAAAATTCCGGTATTGGAGGATGAAACTATAAAATACACACTCAGTCGGCATGAGGACGGAAGTGAAGGGGGGATAGGCATAGGCGGAGATAATGATAATTTTGAAAGCTTTCCTATCAACAGCTTTAGCAGCTTTACGGAAAATGATATATTTTTTGCCTTTGACGCACACACAACCAAGGGAAATTTAGTTGATTTAAGTTATCTTAAGCATGGATATGGAATTTACAGAATGCCATATACTGAAGCTGAAGGGCCGGATATCAGCAAGCTGGAGCTTTTTATACCGCTGGATCCTGAAAATGTTATTTATCACCTCACCAACGACGGAAAAAATCTGTTTTTGAGCTATGTAAAAGACGAAAATACCTATATTGATGTGATAAGTATGGAGAAGGCGGAGGTTGTGCAGAAAATAAAGCTTTCAGATAAAAAGCTCAACTGGATTGCTGTGGAGCCTCAGGATGATTTTGTGGTGTGCGATATGGATTTTAATTCCCCGTCTGATGAATGGAACTCTAATCTTAATAAGATAGGTGTTCTGAGCAAAAAGGAAGATGGATATGAGGTTGAATTTATAGTTGACAGATTTACACCCGAAATTCAAAAGATGTATATGTGGCACAGCACAGCCTGCTATGATTTTGACGGCGAAAGGCTTATTTTGGCAGGAAATATAAGAGAAAATTATTTAAGGCCTGACAATGAGCTCTATGAGACTTATGATTCTGCGGATTTTGGAATTTGTGTATATGATAAAAGCGGGCCCTTATTTGCAGGAAAATATAAGAGCAGTCTTACAACCGGCTTTGCAGAGGAGAATGACTATAAATATCAGGTTCACAGATTTTATCCGAATTTATCGGTGAAAATAGAATAGAAGAGAGAATCGGCAGGGCAGCCTGCCGATTTTTTCATGCAAAAGCTATCATATGTTGTGAAAAGAATAATAAAAATGAAGAAAGCTAAACTTTCACTTGTTTATATATGCAAGTAGCGTTATACTGTTAGTGTTTGTACAAAGAAATATAAAAACGGTGCTTTAGCTGCATAAAAGAAAAATGACTGTCAGGAGAATGAAATGGAAAAGAATAATCGCAGAGCATGGCTTTATCTATTGCCTGCCATTGTGTTTCTGGGCGTTTTCATGGTTTATCCGCTTATAGATGTTTTTATCTATTCTATGGAAGAGGGCTATAACTTTGCCTCGCAGACATACTACGATGTGGGATTTTATAATTTTTCCTATGTTCTGCGCGATCCTTATTTTTTGCAGGCAATAAAGAATACGGTTTTGCTGGTTGTGATAACCGTGCCGATTTCAACAATTCTTTCACTTGTTATAGCCACGGCATTAAGCTCAATAAAGCCGCTTAGAAATTTATACGAAACCATATATTTTCTTCCCTATGTTACAAATACACTGGCTGTGGGGCTTGTCTTTATGATTTTGTTCAAAAAGACAGATTACACCGACGGGCTTGTAAATATGATAATAAGGCTTTTGGGAGGCACAGCGGTCGATTTTATAGAGGGTCCCTATTGGGCAAAGATGCTTGTGCTGTGCATATATGTGGTGTGGGTTGTAATGCCCTTTAAAATACTTATACTCACAAGTGCGCTTTTGTCATTGGACAGAACCTATTACGATTCTGCCAGGGTGGACGGCACATCAAAAGGCAGGATATTCTTTAAAATTACGCTTCCGCTTATTTCTCCCACCATTTTTTACCTTATAATAACCGGCTTTATCGGCGCCTTCAAGGCATATTCGGATGCAGTTGCACTTTTTGGAACCGATCTTAATGCCTCAAATATGAATACCATAGTCGGATATGTTTACGATATGCTCTATGGCAACAGCGGAGGGTATCCCTCCTATGCATCTGCGGCGGCAATAATACTTTTTGCCATAGTTCTCACCATAACCTGTATAAATCTCATAGTCAGCAAAAAGCATACTTATTATTAGGGAAAGAGGATTAAGCATGAATACTTCCGTTGAGGCTTCTGTTGATTTTAAAAGCATAGAGCATAGGGACAGGGTAAAAAAGAAGGTGTGCAGCTTTATTTTGTACACACTTCTCACATTTTGGGGAATTGTGGTGCTTTTCCCTTTTTATTGGATGATACTCACATCAATAAAAAGCTATGGGGAATACAATTCCGAGTCTGTTCCCAAATTTTTTGCCTCGGACCCGACAATTCAGAATTATATTGATGCGTTCAGCTCGGTTCCGCTTATAAGATATCTCATAAATACCCTTATATTCACAGTGGTGACAACAGCTTTAATGATGGTGGTCATCACACTGGCTGCCTTTGCATTTGCAAGGCTTCAATTCAGGGGAAAAAATATTCTCTTCACGCTGTTTCTCTCTCTTATGATGATACCGAATGAGCTGGTTATAATAACAAATTTTACCACTGTCACCAACCTTAACATGAGAAACACCTTTCTTGGGCTTATACTGCCCTCTGTGACATCGGTGTTTTATATCTATCTTCTGAAGGAGAACTTTTCACAGGTTCCGGATACACTTTATTATGCGGCAAAGGTGGACGGAACAAGCGATTTCAAATACCTTTGCAGGGTTATGATACCGATCTGCCGCCCCACACTTATAACCATAGCTGTCCTTAAAATAATAGAGTGCTGGAATTCATATGTATGGCCAAGGCTTATAACCGACCAGCAGGCTTATTTTCTTGTTTCCAACGGAATACAGGAGATAAGGGAAAATGGCTTCGGAAGAGAAAACATACCTGCGATGATGGCAGCGGTTGTGGTCATCTCTCTTCCCCTTATAATACTTTTCTTTATTTTCAGAAACAAGATAATGGAGGGCGTTTCAAGAGGAGGTACAAAGGGATAATGAAAAAGAAAGGAAGAAAAAGGCTTCTGGCACTTCTTTTTACGATTGTGCTGGGCTTTTCTTTTGCAGGCTGTCACGGCTCAAGGGGTATGAGCGAATTTATTGTCCCCTCACAATTTGATGAAAACAGAGAATATAATATAACCTTTTGGGCAAAAAATGACACCAACAAGGCTCAGACAGAAATCTATGCAAAAGCCATAAGAGATTTTGAAAGCATATATCCCAATATACATGTAAATTTGCGGCTTTATACCAATTATGGGGATATTTATAATGATGTGATAACCAACATATCCACCAACACCACACCCAATGTATGCATAACATATCCTGATCATATAGCCACATATCTCACAGGAAGCAATGTGGTTGTGCCCTTAGATGAGCTTTTTTCCGATGAGCGCTATGGCTTCGGCGGCAAGGAGTTGAAATTTGAAGGCGTTTTAAAGGAGGAAATAGTCCCTAAATTTTTATCCGAGGGGAATTTTGACGGCAGAAGCTATGCCATTCCGTTTATGCGAAGCACGGAGGCCTGCTATATAAATAAGGATCTGGTGGAAAAGCTGGGCTACACTCTCCCTGAAATTCTAACATGGGATTTTATATGGGAGGTTTCCGAAAAGGCTATGGAAAAGGATGAAAACGGAAATTTCAAGGTCAACGGGCAAAAGGTTCTCATACCCTTTATCTATAAGTCAACAGACAATATGATGATACAGCTGCTCAGGCAAAAAGGAGCCGGCTATTCCACTAAGGATGGTGAGATACTTCTTTTTAACGACACCACAAAAGATTTGCTCTATAATATAGCAGAGCATGGAAAAAGCAGGGCCTTTTCCACATTTAAGATATCCTCCTATCCTGCTAATTTTTTGAATGCAGGTCAGTGCATATTTGCTGTGGATTCAACAGCGGGAGCCACCTGGATGGGCACAGATGCACCTCTTATAGATATAAGTGAGGAAAAGCTGGTGGAATTTGAAACAGCAATAAGGCCTGTTCCCCAATATGACACCGAAAACCCGCAGATGATATCCCAAGGACCCTCGGTGTGTATATTCAACAAGCAGGACCCTCAGGAGGTTCTGGCATCATGGCTGTTTGCCCAATATCTGCTGACAAATGATGTTCAAATCGCCTATGCAAAAACAGAGGGCTATCTTCCTGTGACCTTAAAGGCACAGCAGAGTGAAAAATACAAGTCATATATTGAAAGGATAGGTCAGGATGAGGAGCATTATGAGGTGAAGATAAAGGCATCTCAGATGCTTATGGAAAATATAGACAATACATTTGTAACACCTGTTTTCAACGGCTCGGCATCTCTAAGAGACGCCGCAGGACAGCTTATTGAAAATACTGTCAAATCTGTAAGGCGAAAGCAGAAGGTGGATGATGAATATATGGAAAACCTGTTTGAGGAGGTAAAAAGCCTTTATCATCTGGACAGCAGCGCATTGTCAAACGGCAAAAAGGAAGATTTGGGCCCTCTTCCCGGCGCTTCGGTTTTGCTGCTCTTTTCCTTGGCAATAGTGTGGATATTTATAATTATTTACACAATAAGAGAAGTAAGAATAAGGAAGAAATGATTAGATATGTCAAAATTTCTAAAAATGTATTGATTTTATTGTGATAAATATGTAAAATGAACTGGTGCAATAAGCGGAAAGCATAATTTCCGTTTAAATATTAAATTATCCAAAAGGAGATCTTTCATCTATGAAAAACTTTAAGGCGGCAGCCGCAGTAATGGCTATGGTTATTGCTTTCTCTCTGGCAGGATGCGGTTCTTCCGAGAGTCAGTCTCAAGGAGAAGTTTCCTCCTCTGAATCCTCTTCTGTTTCCGAAAGTGTTTCAGAATCCTCCGCCTCTGAGGCAGAAAAGCCTGCTGATGGTGTTATGACACACGCAGATTACATGGCAGCAGAGATGGACAGCGAAATTGTTGTTGAAACATATGTACAGGCAAAGCAGGCATATTATGCAGAGAAGGGAACCGCCACACTTTACACACAGGATAAGGACGGCGCCTATTTCCTTTACAATGCAAAATGCACACAGGAGGAATATGACAAGCTTGTTCCCGGAACAAAGATAAAGGCAAAGGGCTTTAAGGGTGAATTTTCCGGAGAGATTGAAATTCTCGATGCTGAAATCGAAATCCTGGAGGGCAGCTTCAATGCAGAGCCTATTGACGCAACAGAGCTTCTTGCAAATGAGGAAGAGCTTATCAAGCATCAGAATGAAAAAGCTTCTTTCAAGGGCTTGAAGGTTGAGGATGCAACCGAGGGCGAGGGCAAGGCATTCTTATACAACTATGACGGCTCCGGCACACAGGGAGATGACCTTTACTTCTATGCTTCCTTAAACGGAAATAAGTACAAGTTTACAGTTGAATCCTACCTCTGTGATAAGGATTCTGATGTTTACAAGGCTGTTGAGGCTCTCAAGGTAGGAGATGTCATTGATATGGAGGGCTTCCTCTACTGGTATGAGGGAGTTAACCCCCACATCACTTCTGTAACAGTTAAGTAATCATTGCTTTGTTGATGAAGTAAGCTTAAATTTACACATAAAGCCCTTGACAGATACGATTTGCTCGGTGTATGTCAGGGGCTTTTTATGTGGATTTATAAAGAATTATGCTATATTTTCAGCAATAAAAAACACAGCTATTGACTTTGAGGTGAATTTGGATGGAAGAATTACTGGCTTTGGCTATACTGTCACGGGAGGATATAGTACCATCTGAGGAGTATGAAAAAAAGCTTGA
Organism: Oscillospiraceae bacterium; assembly: GCA_020024215.1. Taxonomy (GTDB): domain Bacteria; phylum Bacillota; class Clostridia; order Oscillospirales; family Ruminococcaceae; genus Yanshouia. The sequence goes on from JAHHUC010000051.1 coordinate 7,813, forward strand.
TGGAATGTTTTTGTCTCTTTCTCTAAATGACGATATTTACGATATGCTTTTGAATTTGGAGTATGAAAGTGTAGAGACAGCAGCTTCCTATATTATTTCAAATATGAATTACAATGCTTTTAACGATAAAATTTTTGGGAAAATTTTAATGGAGCGTTTAAAGCTGTATTATGAGGAAAATTTTTATCGTATAGATACTGCTGCATATAAAATGTTTGTGATATGGGAGTCTCTGCCATGGAATTTGCAGGATAAGGAGCCTTTTGCAAGCTTAAATCATGTAGGTGATCCATTGTCATATAAGGATGAGACAATGGCAAGAAATATTTGTGACAAGCTGCTGAATTATTATGAAGGAAAGATTTAATTATTTGTGATCCATAATAATTCCAAAATTTTATCTGTGTTTTCCTCTGAATATTCAATTTCAGAGGAATATAGCCTGCATAGCTCCAAAAATTCTTTTTCTGTGGGCTTTTTATATGCAGATAGTATTTTATTTATTATTTTATAAGCTAAAATTGAATAAGCAAGCTGCGCTTTAATGTCAATTTCTCCCTGCGACAGGGGAAGGTGTCTGTATATAAAATAGACTAAAAGCTGCTCAAAGGCTGTTTCAAACTGATAAAGCAAGCTGCTTTCACCATCTTTGTTTTTAAGCTTTATAATTTCATTTTCCCAGGAATGATCAAGTCTTTCCAGTGACAAGAAAAAGATATACCATTGACTGTAATTTTTTTTAGGAAATGTAATGTTAAATTCACTTATAAGCTTTTGCACTCTTTCTTCAACGGTGATGCTTCTGTCAGTAATTATAAGGAAAGCTTTATCTCTCACATTTAAAATAAGTTTTTCAAAAGCAGAAAGTTTTTCTTCTTCATCTGATATAGTGATGAGGTTTACTTTTTCCTTGCCTGTCAAAATAATTTTGCAGGCCTCCTCACAGCAAAGGCCCAATCCCATCTCCACCCGATTTCCTATAAAATTTCTGAATCTCGGATGATCCCTGCATATTTGGCAGAGAAAATCTTCTCCTTTTTCCAAAATAAGCTCACACAAATTATTTGAACTTAAAAAAGGGCATCTTTCGTCAATTGTAAGCTTGAAATGGGCAACATCCTCCATATCTATGCTGCAATGGAGCCTTTTTTTCAAAAAGCCTTGTTCGCTAAGATATTTTTTCAAGGCTGCTTCATCTATATCAATCTCCCAGCCTATGCAGCAGCTGTGATGGCACCTGTCTGCACTGCAGTTGAATTTTGGGTAATAGTCGGGTACAATGGTTTTCATTTTACTTTCTGCCTCGCTTTTACAGCAATTTTTCTTAAAGAGTATAGCACCTAAACCATTTTATAACAATGGAAAAAATAAATAAGCTGTGGCATAAAATAACCTCTCAGACTTTTGTGAGATTTTTGCTGTAAGCATTGACATTCATAAAAATATATGGTAAACTATCAAAGTCGGTTAAATTATGACATATGCGGATATGGCGGAATAGGCAGACGCGCTAGATTCAGGTTCTAGTTCCCTTAAAAGAGTGCAGGTTCAAGTCCTGTTATCCGCACCAAAGCAATATAATCCGAGCTTATTCTCGATAGGAGATTGGCTCGGATTATTTTTTTATCTCTTTAAAAAAGCTTGGGTAAGCTGGAATGAAGGGCTTTTTTCTGTTTTAAGTCCGATTGAAGTGAAATTTAAAATTTATGTGTACTTTGCAGATAAAAAAGAAAGTGAGGATATTCTCACAGCTTTTATAAACAGCTGTGTCTCTGCAAAGAAAATACTGTATTCTTCTGTGTGTAAATTTATTTGAAAGATCATCCTTTATAGAAAACATAAAAATATATTCTGCTTTTTTTATAAGGCAGCATGACCTTTACATAGCAGCACCCCATATAGAGATGCAAGCAGCTAAGGCTGCTTTTAAGGCAATTAAGCTGTGAGGATATCTTCAGTTGGTTCATTTTAAGTGTTTAAATGATGTGCCGTTTTTAAAATATGCCGGCTGCTATATCTATATTTTACCGGGTTTTCGCAACAATTTTCCAAAAAAGAAAAGTGCCTGCGGCGAGCAAATTTCCGCAGCAGGCACTTTTAAAAGCATTTATTTGATTTATTTGCTTATGAGAGACAATGTATCTCTTGCAATGAGAAGCTCTTCATTTGTGGGGATCACCCATGCAGAAACCTTGGAGCCTTCCTTGGTTATGCATCTTTCCTCACGGCAGTTGTCATTTTTCTTTTCATCCAGCTGAATTCCTAAAAATTCCATATCCTTTAATACTGCTGCTCTTACAATATCGTCATTTTCTCCGATACCGCCGGTGAATACCACGCTGTCCAATCCGCCCATAGCAGCTGCAAAGGAGCCGATGTACTTCTTGATTTGGTAAACAAGTATGTCAGTTGCCAGCTTTGCTCTCTCGTTGCCCTCTTTTGCAGATGCATGAAGATCACGCATATCGGAGCCTATGCCGGAAACGCCCTGAAGGCCGGACTTCTTGTTGAGAATTGTGTTTATTTCCTCGGCTGTTTTTCCGCTCTTTTCGGCCATAACTGTTACCAAGGAGGGATCTACATCGCCACAGCGTGTTCCCATGATAAGACCTGCAAGGGGAGTAAGTCCCATTGTTGTGTCAATGCATCTGCCGTTTAAAACAGCGGAGATGGAGGAGCCGTTTCCTAAGTGGCAGGTAACAACCTTTGTATCGGTTTTTCCTGTCAGCTCAGACAATCTTTTGGAAACAAAGCGGTGGCTTGTTCCGTGGAAGCCGTATCTTCTCAAACGATACTGCTCATAAAACTCATAGGGAATGGGATAGATGTAGGCCTTTGGGGGCATTGTCTGATGGAAGGAGGTATCAAATACCACTGCCATAGGAACCTTTTCACCAAACACCTTTCTGCATGCCTTCATTGCAACCAATGCAGGAGGATTGTGAAGGGGAGCCAAGGATGCCAGATTGTCGATTTCGTTCATAACCTCATCGTCGATGAGAACAGATTTTGTAAACTTTTCTCCGCCGTGAACACCTCTGTGGCCGATAGCAGAAATTTCAGAAACATCATTTATGACCTTATGCTCTCCTGTGGTGAGAAGCTTTACAACCTCAGCAAAAGCCTCTGCGTGTGTGGGGAAGGCTGCCTCATATTCGATCTTTGTGCCGTCAGCCAGCTTGTGCCCGATAAAGCCGCTGATACCGATTCTTTCGCAGTTGCCCTTTGCGATAACAGATTCGTTATCCATGTCAATGAGCTGGTATTTCATTGAGGAGCTGCCTGCATTGATTACCAAAATTTTCATTTTAATTCATTCCTCCTGATTGTTGTTTACCGGTTTATTTCTTGACATAAAACCCTTAACTTATATATAATAATAGAAAAGACAGATAAATTCAAGATATTAAAAGCTTTTATTGTCAAAATTATAGATCGGGGGCGCATTTTTTGCTTATTGCTGCCATTACTGCTGAATATAATCCATTTCACCTTGGGCACAAATATCATATAGATAAGACTCGTGAGGCCGGTGCCAGCCACATTGTTGTTATAATGAGCGGAAACTATACACAAAGGGGCGCTCCTGCCATACTTCCAAAGCATGTAAGGGCAAAGATGGCTCTTTTTTGCGGAGCAGATCTTGTCTTAGAGCTGCCTGTTGCCTATTCTATGGCTACGGCACAGCGGTTTGCATTTGGAAGTGCAACGCTTGCAGAGGGCTTAGGATGTGTGGATCTTTTTTCCTTTGGGAGCGAATCAGGCTATCTCACGCTGATAGACGCTGCCTCAAGAGCTGTGGATTCTCCGGCTGTTTTAGAGAGAATGAGGGAAAAGCTCTCTGAGGGGATGACCTTTGCGAAGGCGCGCCAGATGGCTGTGGAGGAGATATGCGGAGATGAGGTGGGAGATATTCTCTCAACTCCTAACGACCTTCTGGGAGTTGAATATATAAGACAGCTAAGAGCCATCAAAAGCTCCATATCCCCCTTTGCCGTGCAGCGCAGCGGACCCTCTCACGATTCTGACAAGGCCTGCGGGCCATTGGCATCAGCCAGTCTTTTAAGGGGCTATATGCGAACAGGAAGCTATGATAAAATTGCTGATTTTATGCCCGAAAAGGCATACAGCATAATGGGTGAGGAGATAAAAAAGGGAAGAGGTCCATTCAATGACAGCAAGTTTGAGGATTTGATGCTGGGTGTTTTAAGAAGGATAGGCCATGCAGAGCTGTCAAGCCTTCCTGATATCTCCGAGGGGCTGGAAAACAGGATATATGCAGCCATAAGGCAGGCTACCAGCATAGATGAGGTCTATTCACTTGCAAAGTCCAAAAGATATACAGCCTCCAGAATAAGAAGAATAGTTATGTCGGCCTTTTTGGGGCTTGACGGAAATCTTTCGTCCATACCATGTCCTTATATAAGGGTTCTGGGCTTTAATCAAAGAGGAAGAGAGGTATTGCAGAAGGCAAAGAAAACGGCGAGGATACCGGTTTCGGATTCTTTGGCATACCTTAGAAAGCAGGGCGGAACAGCCGAAAAATTTGCAGAGACTGAGGCGCTTGCAACGGATCTTTACACACTAGCCCTTCCGGTGATAAAGCCCTGCGGTTCTGATTTTACCGCCGACAGCGTAAGGCTTTAGGGTGAAAAGATATGAAGGTTGAAATAGAAGCCTCTGCCAAGCTCAATCTTTCTCTCAATATAGAGGGCAAAAGAGAGGACGGCTATCATCTTATCTCTTCAGTTTTTCAAAGTGTGGATATGAAAAATATCCTCACCTGTGAGGAGCATAGTGATTTTCTTTTTGTGTGCGATGACAAAAGCCTTCCCACAGATGAAAGAAACACAGCTGTAAGGGCGGTTATGAAGTTTTGCGAAAAAGCCAAAATAAAGCCCAAGGTAAAGGTTACGCTTTCCAAAAAGGTTCCCTATGGCGCCGGGATGGGCTCGGCATCCTCTGATGCAGCTGCAGCCTTAAAGGCTATGAGCATCATATACCACAATCTTCTCAGCGAAGAGGAAATTATTGATACAGCCCTCAGCGTAGGAGCAGATGTTCCCTTTGCATATATGGGCGGAACCTCATTTGTGGAGGGGATAGGTGAAAAAATTACTCCGCTTAAAGCCGTTGAAAGCTGTTCTTTTTTGGTTGTCAAGCCGTTTTACAGTGTATCCACCGGGTATGCCTATGCTTTGGTGGATAACACAGAGGGCATAAGGACAGATAATGAAGCCATGCTCAGAGCCATCGAAGAAGGAAGCCTTAGAAAAATAGGGGAGAATATGGACAATGCCTTTTACCATGTCCTCAATTATTCCCAGAATGAGGCTATAAAGAAAAAAATGCTGGAGCAAGGGGCTCTCAATGCCACACTGACAGGCTCCGGTTCTGCTGTTTTCGGGCTTTTTGAGGATGAGCAAAGGGCTGCTTATGCAGCAAAAGCAATAGAAAACAGCTTTGTTGTGCGCCCTGTGCAGAAATCTCTTTTTATAAAATAGGAAGTATTTGAATAATTTGCATAAACCTGCCAAAAATGATAGCAAATCTTAAAAGGCAGGTTTAAATTTTTATGAAAAGAAATGACAGAATTGTTTTCTCGCTGGCACTTACATTATTGGTATTGTTTTCATATGTTTCCTTCTTTGATTTTTCTTTAAGGTGCAGCAATATAAGGCAAAACAGCGTAAGGCTTCACATCCTTGCAAATTCTGATTCTATGGAGGATCAGCGCCTCAAGCTGGCAGTTCGGGACGAGCTGCTGAGAAAATACGGCGATGTGATGGCATCGTGCAAAAGCAGACTTGATGCGTTAAAAAAGCTCGATGGCATAAAGCAGGATATAAAGGAGACATCCATGGCTGTTCTTAAAAAAGAGGGCTGTCTGCATGATGTGAATGTGAGCTTGGAAAATATGTATTTTGACAACAGAGAGTATGGAGAAAGCTTTACAATGCCTGCCGGCAGCTATGATGCTTTGAGAATCGAAATAGGCGATGCAAACGGGGAAAACTGGTGGTGTGTAATGTATCCTCCGCTTTGCATACCTGTCTGCTGTGAAAAAGACTCCCTCATATTAAAGGAAAGAATAAAGGATCTGAGGGAGGAAAAAGGCTTTGAAGCTAAGTTTGCCTTTGTGGAATTTGGTCAAAAGGTTGCAGAAAAATTAAAAAATCGTTAACTATATCTCATTTTCTTGACACTTGGGCAGGTCTATGATAGTATGAAATATATCACAAGGTGATATATGACATATCGTGTGTTTATCGACAAAATTAAAAGGAGCGTTTCTTTTGAAAAACGGAAAAAAAGCAAAAATAATCATTTATGTGGTTATTGCTGTTGCTGCGGCGCTTTATGTATTTGAAAGCGCAGTCAATCTGAGCCCCCTTTATGCAGAAGGCGCACTCTTCTGGTGTGCTTTGATTTCCATCTGCACCCTGGTTTGGGGTGTGTTCAAGGTGGGAGCCACAATTTCAAATGTGTTCTCACAAAGAGATGCAAACGGAAGACCTGTTCTGGATTTGAGCGCACTGTCCTTCAAGTCCTTTCCTAAGTGGGCAAAGGTTCTTGTTGTGGGACCGTGGGTGCTGTTTATCGTAGCCACCATAGGCTCCTCCGTTGTTTTCCATTCAAAGGCGTACAGAGATCAGCTGGGCAATCCCGAGGTGCAGACCTTTACAAGCGATCTTCAGGCCATGGATTTGAACCAGATCCCTGTTGTGGACAAGGAGCTTGCCAAAAAGCTGGCGGATAAAAAGCTGGGTGAAAAGCCCTCTTTGGGAAGCCAGGTCGTTTTGGGCGAGCCGACCATTCAAAGGGTTGACGGCGAGCTTATCTGGGCGGTTCCGCTTTACCATTCAGGATTCTTCAAATGGCTTACAAACCTCAGCGGAAGTGCCGGCTATATAACAGTTTCTGCTACAAACGTCAATGATGTCAGCTATGTTGATGCCCACAAGATAAAGTATCAGCCAAATTCATATCTTCTTCATGACCTTTCAAGATGGGTCAGATTTACATCGGCCCCGTTTACAGGCATAACAGATTATTCCTTCGAGCTCGATGATGACGGAGTTCCCCATTGGATCGTAACCACCTATAAGAACCTGAGAGGCTTCGCGCTTCCTGAGGCAACCGGTGTTATCATTGTAAATGCTTCCACCGGTGAAAGCACCAAGTGCAGCATAGATGAGGTTCCTGCATGGGTAGACAGAGTCCAGCCCGAATATTTTATAAGAAGTCAGATCAACAATCAGGGTGAGTATGTACACGGCTTCTTAAACTTCTCCGACAAGGATAAGTTTAAGGCATCCTCCGGTCAGGCTATCGTTTACAACAATGACAGATGCTATCTGTTTACAGGCCTCACCAGCGTCGGCAACGACGAAAGCTCCATAGGCTTTATGATGGTTGATATGGTCACAAAGCAGCCGCTGCTCTATCAGATGAACGGCGCTACCGAGGAGGCAGCGATGAGCTCTGCACAGGGCAAGGTGCAGCATTTGGGCTACTATGCTTCCTTCCCCCTTATTGTCAACTGCGACGGAAATCCCACATACTTCATGACGCTGAAGGACCGAGAGGGCCTTATCAAGCAGTATGCCATGGTTTCTGTTCAGAACTATTCCATAGTTGCTGTCGGAGAGACAAAGTCTCAGGTTTATAAGAACTATCAGCAGGCCATCCGCCAAAGCGGAACCGGCGACAGCCTTGTTCACACCTCTGAAAGCTCAAAGACGGCAAAGGGCAGAGTTATCCGCATAGAGGGAGAATTCAACGGAACATCCATGAAATATTTCCTTGTGCTTGAGGGCTATGAGGACAAAATATTTGCGGTTGATTCAGCTGTTTCCCATGAGCTGCCTCTCACAAGGGATGATGATGAGGTTTCCTTGAACTATTATGAGT
>JAHHUC010000052.1 GCA_020024215.1 Oscillospiraceae bacterium
CTATAATACTATAATAAATTCAATCACAATTTTCTGAGCTTTGCATTTTATAAATGCAGTGAAGAAATTATAAAATGTCTCCATATTAAAAATATAAATTACCTTTAATAGATATCAGATAAAGGCAAATGTGTATAGCTAATGAGGATTGAAATAATAAATCTGCCATTTTGTTAAAAAAATCACAATCCAAAAATTTAAAATCTTTCATCCCTCCTGTGCGGCTATTTACTTTATTTATTTTTGGTTTATAATTATAAGCAGTAAATATTTTGAAGGGATTAGCGATGATAAAAAATACAAAATCTATTTATGCTCCTTTTAAAGACTGTCCGCCTGAGGTTCAGGAATTTTTAAATTATATGATGACCATCAAACGCCGCTCCCCTAAAACGGTAGATGGATATTATATAGAGCTTCGCACATTTTTAAGATATATGGTGTATTCCAAGCTGGACAGCTGTGATCTCAGTGCCTTTGCATCTTTGGATGTAAGCAAGGTCACATTGGAGGAAATTGCCTCTGTAAGACTTTCTTTTGTGTACAATTTCCTTAATTTCTGTGATAATCAGCTGGGAAATTCAGCTTCGGCAATTTCAAGGAAAATATCTGCACTTCGCTCTTTTTATAAGTATCTCAGCACCAAAACTACATATTTAAAAGAAGATCCGCTGAAAAATCTTGAAACCCCAAAGCTTAAAGCAGCACTTCCAAAATTTCTTACATTAGATGAGACAAATAAACTTTTGGATGCTGTTTATGCAAAGCAGGATTATAGAACAATCTGCATATTAACACTCTTTTTAAATTGTGGCATGCGTTTATCAGAGCTTGTAGGTATAGATATAGATGACATAAAGGAAGATAACTCTCTTAAAATATTGGGAAAAGGCAATAAGGAAAGGGTTATTTATGTAAATGATGCCTGTGTGTCGGCAATTTCAGGATATCTGGAAGAAACAAAGGATATAAAAAGAGAAAACAATGCTCTTTTTGTCTCAGGAAAAGGAAAACGTCTCTCCGGAAGAAGGATAGAACAAATTGTAAACAAGGCATTAGAAGAAAACGGCTTTGCAGGACGGGGCCTTTCGCCCCACAAGCTCAGGCATACAGCCGCTACAATTATGTATCGCTATGGAGGCTCTGATATAAGAATAATAAAGGAAATTTTAGGTCACAGTGATCTTTCTACAACAGAAATTTATACACATGTTTCAAATGAACAGGTACAGAATGCACTTGATACCTCCCCGCTTGCTGACAGACATATAAATTATGTCAAAAAAGAGAAGGACGATAAATAGGATAATCCAAATGTGATAACGCTATTTTCTGGGCTTCAGCTTCTTTTTGTTCCTTTTGTTTACACCAAGTACGCCGCCTATGGCACCGCTTATAATTGAAATGATAAATTTATAAAGGGTATCCAAATTAAAATGTGGCTGCATACATAAAGCTATGAGCAAGCACATCAGGAAAAAACAGCAGCCGGATAAAGCGCCAAACATTATGCCATTTTCCTTTATTTTTCTGCCTGCTGAATATCCACAGCAAAAAGAAGATATAACATATGTAAAAATTGAAAATATAAAAGCATTTTCAAAATCCATATCACATATAAAAAAGAAAAATCCTCCTATAAAACAAAGGAACAAACATATCCCAAAGCCCTTTAAGGCTGAAATTAAAAGCTTTGCTTCTTTCGAATCTGTTTTTACAGCACCTGAAAAAGCTCTTTTTTTCATAATAAAAAACCTCCTGTGAATAAGCCTTAATAAAACTTATTCACAGGAGGTCAAAATGATTCTTAATGTAATTTACTTATTTTCTTCTTCAGAGGCTGTGTCTGTATATTCTGAGGAAGTTTCTTCCTTAGAAGCCTTTTTTGACTTGCGCTTTGAAGAATTTTCATCTTCTGCAGCAACGGGAGCCTCATGAGGAGTATTGTTTGCAACAATAGCGTTTTTGAGAAGTCTGATCTTTGTTCTGTCGCTTGTAGATTCAATGACTATGGTATTATCCTTAATGCTTACAACGCGTCCTAAAATACCGCCGGATGTAATAACCTCATCCCCGATATCAAGAGAATTTCTCATTGCTGCATCTCTTTTCTGCTGCTTTTTCTGAGGAAGAAAAATGATGAGATACATGACGCCGAACATTACAACCATAAGAATGAGAGACGGCCATGGACTGGGCTGCTGCTGCGCGTTGAGTAAGAAATTTAACATTTAATTACCTCCAAATAATAATGACAGTAAGCATTATACATTTTTCTATTATTTTTTTCAAGTGTGTTTTACAATCTTTGTGCAAGTAATTGTAAATATTTATGCCGGAATTCGTCAAATGTTCCGTTATCCAGGCTTTCGCGTATCCTTTCCATAAGCGTATTGTAAAAATAGAGATTGTGCATGACAGCAAGCCGCATCCCCAAAATTTCACCGCTTTTTAACAGATGACGCACATACGCTCTGGAATAATGTCTGCATACAGGACACTGACACTCTTCATCTATCGGGCGTGAGTCGTTTATATATTTGGCATTTCCTATATTGACTATTCCGCTCCAGGTGAACAGATGTCCATGACGTGCATTTCGGCTGGGCATAACGCAGTCAAAAAGATCTACACCTCTGTAAACCCCTTCAATTATGTTCATCGGAGTACCTACTCCCATAAGATATCTTATTTTGTTTTTAGGCATATATGGCTCAACCTGTTCGATTATATGATACATAACCTCAGTCTCTTCACCCACTGCCAGTCCGCCTATGGCATATCCATCCATATCAAGCTCACTTATATCCTTCATATGCTGGATTCTTAGATCATCAAATGTAGCTCCCTGATTTATTCCGAAAAGAAGCTGGTGCGGATTGAGCGTATCCTCCAAACCATTGAGCCTTGACATTTCCTTTTTGCACCTTGCAAGCCAGCGGGTTGTTCTTTCCATAGATTTTTTTGCATAGCCATATTCTGCCGGATTGGAAACACATTCATCAAAAGCCATCGCTATGGTAGAGCCTAACGCAGACTGTATCTGCATGCTCTCTTCAGGCCCCATAAATATTTTCTTTCCGTCTAAATGGGATTGGAAGGTTACACCCTCCTCTTTTATACTTCTTAGCTGAGCTAAGGAAAATACCTGAAATCCTCCAGAATCGGTCAATGTGGGCTTATTCCAGCCTGTAAAGCCCTTGAGCCCCCCCTGTCCCCGCACAACATTCTGACCCGGTCTAACATGGAGATGATAGGTGTTTGAAAGCATTATCTGACATTTCAAATCCATCAAATCATGTGCCGATATGCCGCCCTTGATGGCAGCAGATGTTGCAACATTCATAAAGGCCGGGGTCTGGAAGGTTCCGTCAACAGTTTCAAATTCTCCCCTTCGGGCGTTTCCCTCTTGTTTAAGTAATGTGTACATTTTATCTCCTTAATATATTGCTTTCATTAGCCTGACTATCCATTTTCTGCATTATATTCTAGCATACAACAAGGTAAAAGTCAAAATTTAAGCTGCTGCCCAAAACATCATCAGGCAGCACTCAGGTGCTTTCCGGCCTTTTTGGGCAGATAAGATGGTTAAGTCAGGCAAAATGCTAAATACCCTGCTCTTAAATAGTGTAAAGCTATATAACTTGACACTTATTTTTTGACAGCTGACTTGAAAAAATACCAGGCATCCTGCAAATTAAAAAACACCTGTTTTAATTATGAAATACACTAAGGCTTACTTAAATATTCGCCGTAATGCTCACATAAGCAGAAAATTTTTCAGCTACCGAAATTTTGTTATGAACATAGCATCTCCAAAACTAAAAAAGCGGTAGTTATTTTTCTTTGCTTCCTCATACGCATTCAAAATATTTTCTCTTCCGGCTAAGGCTGATACCAACATAACCAATGTGCTTTCAGGAAGATGGAAATTGGTTATAAGTGAATCAATGACATTTATTTTTTTGCCCGGATATATGAAAATATCTGTGTAACCCTCACATTCCTTCAATGGAAAACCCGAAAGACCGGCCGTTTCCAATGTGCGGCAGCTTGTAGTTCCCACTGCCACAACCCTTTTCCCCTCTTTTTTGCACCTGTTTACAGCATCTGCGGTTTTTTGAGGGAGGAAATAGTGCTCAGAGTGCATTTTATGTTCTGTAATGTTATCTACCTTTACAGGTCTGAATGTACCCAATCCAACATGAAGAGTCACATATTCTATATCAATTCCCTTCTCCTTTATCCTTTGAAGAAGCTCTTTGGTGAAATGAAGTCCTGCGGTAGGTGCTGCCGCGGAGCCTAAATCCTTTGAATAGACAGTTTGATATCTTTCTGGGTTTTCCAGCTTTTCTGTTATATATGGCGGAAGAGGCATATTGCCTATTTTCTCCAGAACCTCATAGAAATTGCCCTCATAAAAGAATTTTACAAGTCTGTTTCCACCTTCTAAAACATCCAATATCTCAGCCTCCAAAAGGCCATCTCCAAAGACAAATCTTGTCTGGGGCTTGGCTTTTTTGCCGGGCTTGGCCAAGGTTTCCCATATATCTGTGCCCTTTTGCTCTAAAAGCAGCAGCTCCATAGCCCCTTCGGTGTCTTTTTTTCTTCCCAAAAGTCTTGCAGGAAGAACTCTTGAATCATTCAAGACCAAAACATCGCCTGGGCAAAGCAGGTCGATTATATCTCTGAAAATTTTATGCTCTATCTCCCCTGTTTCCTTGTCCAAAACCATCAGCTTTGAAGAATCCCTCGGTTCAAAGGGAGTTTGAGCTATAAATTTTTCGGGAAGGTCATAATAAAAATCATGTGTCTGCATACGCTTTTCTTCTCTTTTCTTTCTTTATTCTTTATAAATTACAACAATTATAATTATATTGCATAGATTTTTAATTTTCAACAAGTAATGTGGAAATAGACCATCTTATTGAGCAGATTATTGAAATATTCAACAAAATATAGTATCATTAGGAAGATATTAAAGATTAGGACTTGATAAAATGCTTAAAAAATTTATAACCTACTACAAACCGCATAAGCTTGTTTTTTCGCTTGATATGATATCGTCATTCATGATTTCTCTGCTTGCCATATTGTATCCTGTTATAACAAGAAAAATGATGAATACAGCCATACCGCAAAAAAATATAAAAATGATTTTCATTTTTGCTTGTGTATTGGTGCTGTGCTATGTTTTAAGAATGCTGCTCAAATTTTTTGTCCAGTACTATGGTCATGTGATGGGCGTAAAAATTCAGGCACAGATGCGCCTGGATATGTTCAGAAAGCTGGAGAAGCTTCCCTTTTCCTATTATGATGAGCATGAGACAGGCAAAATTATGTCCAGAATGATAAACGATCTTCAGGATATCAGTGAGCTGGCGCATCACGGCCCTGAAAACATTCTTATAACAACATTTATGGTGTTTGGCTCCTTTTTCTACCTTTTCTCAATAGAAAAAAGCCTTACACTGATAATATTCGCCTGCATACCTATACTTCTCTGGGCCTCCTTTTATTTTAAGGCCAAGATGAGAACAGCCTTTGCACAGACAAAGGTGGATGTGGCAGAGGTCAATGCCGCAATACAGAGCAGCATTGCAGGCATAAGAGTCACAAAGGCGTTTACAAACGGAGAAAAAGAGGAAGAAAAATTTACAGCAGGAAACAAAAAATATATTCTGTCAAGGTCAAAGGCATATAAGTCTATGGCGGAATTTTTCTCTACAACCAGCTTTGTAACAGATATGTTCAATGTAATAGTGCTTTTGGCAGGAGGAATATTCATATCCAACGGCAAAATCAACGCAGCTGATTATTCAGCCTTTATCATTTCTGTAAACCTATTTATAAATCCTCTGACACAGCTTATCAATTTTGTTGAGCAGTTTCAAAATGGTGTTGCCGGCTTTGCAAGATTTTTAGAAATTATGGATGAGCCCTGTGAGCAAGAAAAGGAAAATGCCAAGGATTTTGGAAATATTGAGGGAAAATTAAGCTTTAAAAATGTTTCTTTTTCATATAACGAAAATTCAGAAATATTGGATGATGTAAGCTTTGAGCTTAAGGCGGGGGAAAAAGTTGCCTTTGTAGGTTCCTCCGGAGGCGGAAAGACAACTATATGTCACCTTATTCCCAGATTTTACAATGCAACCTCCGGCTGCATAGAAATTGACGGAACGGATATAGAGGATGTCAGCTTAGAATCCCTGCGTAAAAACATAGGAATAGTTCAGCAGGATGTATATCTTTTTAACGGCACAATCAAGGAAAATATTCTCTACGGAAGGTTGGATGCCACCGATGAGGAGGTAATAGAGGCTTCTAAGAAAGCAAATATACACGACTATATACTTTCTCTTCCTGATGGCTATGAAACCAATATAGGCGAAAGAGGAATAAAGCTTTCCGGAGGACAAAAGCAGAGGCTTTCCATAGCGAGAGTATTTCTAAAAAATCCTCCCATACTTATTTTGGATGAAGCCACAAGCTCATTGGACAATACTACCGAGCTTTTGATTCAAAAGGAGCTGGATGAGCTTTGTCTTAACAGAACCACAATTATTGTAGCGCACAGGCTTTCCACTATTAAAAATGTGGACAGAATATTTGTTATATCCCGCGGAAAAATTTTAGAAAGCGGAAGCCATGATGAGCTTATGAAAAAGGGAGATTTTTATAAGGATCTATATAATCTGCAATTTAATGCATAGCTTTCTGTTATAAATCAGAAATATAGTTTAAAGGAGCTGGGGAAAATGAAACTTACATGGCTTGGTCATTCCTGTTTTTTGCTGGAAAGTCAACACGGAAATCTGGTGTTTGACCCTTGGGAAAGGGATTATGTTCCCGGATATAAAAATATACCCAAAGACATAGCCGCAGATGAGGTGATATGCAGTCACAGCCACAATGATCACAGTGCTTCTCACCTTGTAAACATTTCCAAAAGAAAGCACTCCTATGAAATAATTAAAATTCCCACCTTTCACGATGATAAAAATGGGGCTCTGCGAGGAGATAACACAATTACGCTGGTAAAGTTTGATGGTTTAAAGGTTGTGCATTTCGGAGATATTGGCTGCAGACTCACAGATTCTCAAAAAGAAATATTGCATGATACAGATATTGCCATGATTCCGGTTGGCGGATATTACACTGTCGATGCAAAAGAAGCATATGAAATAGTCAAAAGCATAAATGCAAATATAATAGTTCCTATGCACTACAAGGGAGAAAATTTTGGCTTTGATGTCATAGAAAAAGTGGATAATTTTGCCGCTTTATTTAACAATGTAAGCTATGCATCATCAAATATACTGGAAATTGACAAATGTCATGTCCAGCCGTCTGTAATAATCTTAAAGCCTCTTCTAAAGCCTCTTTAATAAGGGGCTTTAAATATTTTGGGAAAAATAGATTTTTTTGCCTTTGGGATGCATTAAATCTTAATCAGTATGACACTTACTGTATATATACTTCATAAAATATTAAATTTCTCCCACATAATTGTATAGAATGTTTTAAGGAACTTTAAGGAAAGGAATTGCGGCATGAAAAAACTTATAGCGCTTACATTGGCAACAGTGCTTATTATATTTGCATACGGATGTGTTAAGGAAAAGCATTTGACCTTAAACGATCTGCCCCCCACAGTTATGGTTGACGGAAAGCTTTATACAGATACCAATACAGAAGCTCATCCAAAGGAATATAAAGCCGATGGTAAGATTAACACTGAGGTTCCCCAAACCGAAACACCGAAAGAAAACAATCAGTCCAATTTCGGAACAGGATATGATTATCACTTCCGAGAGGATGGCAGCTTGGAAATAAATATAGATGGAAGGTGGTATATATTCAAGCCCGAAATTTCAAATGAGGTAATTACGCTTAAAATAGTTGACAAGGATCAGGACAACAATTTAATTTTGGCAGGAAAAAAAGCCCATGAGGTATTTTCACTCAACGCAAAGGATGTGAAGATATATTTGGATAACAAGGAGGCCGATCCCTCTGTTTTAAATAAGGGAATGGAGGTTGACATAACATATGGAGGATATATTCTGGAGACTTTCCCTTCTATGCTGGATTCTGTAAGCAAGATAGAAATATCATCAGAACATAATGAAAATAAAGAGTCCTTTAGCTTTGCAGATCTCTATCTAAATGTTTTAAAGGACATATATCAAAAGGATGAAGGACTTAATGAAGGAGCAAAGTATGTAAGCATAGATTTATCAAAAGCTCCGGGAGATCTGACAGACGGAGAAAAAGAAGCAATTGCATGGCTGTTTTCCTGCTCAGTAAATAAGTCAGTTCTCACATTAAGCTATAATGAGCTGCTTAAACAGGGTTATCTTTCCAAAATTGATGGTTTTGATAATGCATATGAATGGAAGGACGGCATATTGCTTTCAATAACCGCTTCCAATCAAGCTGAACCGTTTACATCAAATATTGTATCATTTGATGTAAAAAAGTGGAGATCTCCAAGAGGAAGTTATATGTTCAATAACTGCACAGCAGTAATTCCCGGCAGTATTCTGGCGTCCATTGAGGTAGAGTATGAGATAGGCTCTGAAGCGATTTCATAAATGCAGTTTTGCAAAGCTTTTATTTGACAGGCTCAAAAATGGTATATGTGCATATTAAGGCACTTCTGTAATTGACAATTTTTCTTTCATAAGTAAAATTAAATATAGCAAAACCAAGTAAGGAGATGTTTTAAATTCAGCTTTTAGTTATAGCCATAATTTTTATTTTGGGGATGGCACTTACATCTGTTTTAACCATTTGGCTTTTAATGGCATCTGCATATCTTAAAAAGAAAATCTTCAATATGGATGAAAAAGAGTGGGCAGAATATTTAAAAGGGATTTCGCAGGCAAGAATGATTGCAGGTCTGATTGTTTTGTTTCTGCTTTCACTTTTTATAGTGAGTACAGGCGCATTCTTTTCCTTTAAGATATTGGGCTTTTCTGAGCCCGGACAGATGGCGGTTTTGTTTTTAATATTCACCACGCTTTGTGCAGGTATTGACCTTATAAAAAATAAAGATTCTTTTTTTAAGAAAATATCAATGTTCAGAAAATAAAAAAATCAGCAAAGCAAATTATAAAAGAGGGATAATTGTACCCTGACTGCTCAGACTGCAAAAAGTATTGCAGTCTCTTTTTAAATTATTCTCAAAGTGCTTTTACTAAAGCTGCCACCCTATCTGCTAAGCAACCCCCGAAACTTTAAGTAAATTATAAGATAAGCTGCCTGTTCCTTCCGATGAGCAAAATCCGGTTTATTCCACACTAAAGAAGCTTATGGGAGCTTATTATGAAATTTGTATTTTAAAAGAGATGCCGGAACAACATATCCTGCGTTGCCTGCTCTTTTGGTATCAGCCAACAAGATCTTGGCTATGGCATTAAAAAATATGGAGTTATTGTCTGATAAAATTTAAAATTACCCTGATAATAACCAAAGATATAAGATAACAGCAAGAACGCAGCTTAAAAAATAAGGACATGACAGAAGTCACGTCCTTATTTTGGCAAATAGCCTTTATTTTGATAAGTGGATGCACAGGTGCAGAAAATAAAAATTTCTATGCGTTTATCAATATTGCTGTTTATTTGTGATTCACCCAATATTTCCTCGCTGCAGGAGCCGACATCCCAATTTTACTATTTCTGAGAGAATAATTACACTGAATGAAACTGCAAATAATTTTACCCACATATATATTCCCAGCGGAACAGTTCCAAAGAACGCTCCTGCAAATTGGATGAAAACCACCTGCATCACAAATGTGACACCAACAACACAGAGCATGATTTTATTGCGAAACAGATGCTTAAAGATGCTTTCACTGTGCAGCTCACGGCAGTTGAAAGAGTTGAACAGCTGGAAGAGAACAAAAAGCGTAAACAGCACTGTTGACTGCTCATTTGCGGCTGCACCCAAAAAATTAAACAGATACTGACATAGGAATACCGCAGAAATATAAGTGCCTGTCAGTATGATTCGCAAAAGCATATCCTTTGAAATAATGCTCTCTTCCCGACATGTCGGCTTGCGCTTCATCAAATCCTTGTAGTTTGGTTCCAATCCCAGAGTAAGTGCCGGAGGACCATCCATGATAATGTTAATCCACAATAGCTCCAAAGCGGTAAAGGGTGCTTTTAGACCAAGCAGAATGGAAACAAATACAACCATGACCGAGGCAAGGTTCACCGTCAGCTGAAAGCTGATAAAGCGCTTGAAGTTCTCGTAGATGTTGCGGCCCCATTCCACTGCTTTGACTATGGTAGCAAAGGAGTCATCCAAAAGGACAATATCGCCGGCTTCTTTGGATACCTCGGTACCGGAAATGCCCATAGCAATTCCCACATCCGCATTTTTCAAAGCAGGTGCATCATTGATTCCGTCTCCGGTAACAGCAACCACATTTCCCTTTGCTTTCAAGATTTGTACCACTCGCATTTTAATGCTGGGTGTACTTCGGGCAATTACACAAATGGAATCCAATTTGCAGCTGAGTTCTTCATCAGTCATTTCAGCCACCTTTTGGGCTTCTACCGCAATTTTATTTTCTTGCAGCAGATGCAGCTCATTGGCAATGGCAGTTGCGGTAACAATGTTGTCGCCGGTCAGAATCTTCAATTCAATGCCGGCAGCCTTGCAGGTTTGAATCGCATCATATACCTCCTTGCGCAGCGGATCTGCAATCGCCACAAAGCCGTCAAAAACCATTTTGCTTTCCATCTCCCGGTGATTGTGTTCATCTTCATAATCCTGCTGCTTTAAAAGCACCTTGTGTGCAAAGGCAATGACACGCATGGCCTGCTGCTGCACCGAAATGATATATTCCTCTGCTTCTTTTCTCTTTCTTTCTGAAATAGCGCACATAGAAAGAATCGCTTCCGGACTTCCCTTAGCAAAAGATACCATCATGCCGTCAATTTTTGCAATTGTGGTCATGTGCTTCAATTCTGAGCTAAACGGAAAGGTTTGCAAAATCGGGTGACTCCCCCGTTCCTGAAGATAGGATTTTCCGCTTGCTTTGCGTATTTCAGATTGCTCATAGAACCGCAGCATGGCACATTCTGTTGGATTTCCGATAAATTGTCCCTCTGCGCCCAGATCCGCCGTAGTATTTATGCAGATATTTTGGATAAAATATGAGCTGGACAATTTAGAGCAATCTTTGTGAAATTCTCCGTCATAGAAGGCCTGAACTTTCATTTTATTTTCCGTCAGAGTGCCGGTTTTGTCCGAACAGACTACATTGATGCAGCCAATTGTTTCGGACGCTATCATCTTTTTTACCAGTGCGTTCTTTTTTGACAATTTAATAATGTTGATGGAGAGGGAGACAGCCACAATGGTGGGCAGCCCTTCGGGAACAGCTGCAACAATCAGCACTATGCTGGTGACAAAAGCCTCCATGACCTCCTCCAGCACCAACTCAGAATGAAATGCAAAGGAAATCAGCTGAGAGATAAAAACGATTGCTGCTGCAATTACACCAAGGATTGTAATATGCTTTCCCAGTTTGGCAAGCTTTTCCTGAAGAGGGGTTTGGTTATTTTCTTCACCTGACAGGCTGTCTGCAATCGCTCCAAACTCTGTGTTTCCACCAACAGCTGTCACAATCATTTTACAAGTGCCGCTTGTGATGTAGGTTCCGCTGTACAGCATATTGGCCCGTTCTGCCAGCGGCGTTTTTTCATCGGTAAAATCGGCAAGGGCATCCTTCTGTGCAGGAACGCTTTCTCCGGTCAGCATTGATTCATCCGCAGAAAGTCCGCTGCTTTCCAATAATCTGCCGTCAGAGGGAATCTTGTCACCTGTGTTCAGCAGCAGAATATCCCCCACTACAATCTCTTGCTGGGACAAAATCAATGTTTTTCCGTCTCGAACTGCTTTTACAACCATGTTCTCACTGATTTTAGACAGTGCTTCAAAGGCTTTGGCACTTCGGCCTTCCATCACCACGCTGATGATGACTGAAAGGGAAATAGCCAGAAAAATCCCCAGACATTCCAGAAAATCTGCTTTTCCCCCACTGAAAGTCCGGAAAATATTCACACCTAATGCAATGATGCCTGCCCCAATCAGCATAAGCAGCATAGGCTCTGTTGAAGCTTCCCGGATTCTAGCAAACAGCGATTTTGTTTTCTTTCTTTCAAGAACATTTGCTCCGTATTTTAGGCGATTTGCTTCCACCTGTGATGATAGAAGGCCTGTGTCATTGTTTGATCCAAGCATTTGTATAAGCTCAGATCTGTCATACATAAAATCTTTCATTCGCTCCTCCTGAAACATTAAATTCCAACAAAAAGACCCGTGTACAGCAATCAAAGCCGTACACGGGTCAAAAAAAGAAACCTATGTATGGCATTTATTACCATACATGAGTCTCGTTAATTAAGGCAAGCCAGATCGTTTGATCAGTTTGTTGACTTACCACACAATAATTGTGCAAACTACTCCCCCAAGTGGGTATTTTGTTTTCGATTATTCTAACACATGTACCAACAATTGTCAATGATACAAAGCTGAATGCCGGAAAATAATTTGCAGGGAATATATAGCTTAGGGTCAAAACGCAAAAAACTGCGTATATAAAAGGTCAAGGCACAAAATGCCCTGAGCTTAGATTTTGTTGTTGACATCATAAAAACATCAACGGCAAAGCCGCCGCTAAAAAAGTAGGTGTTTGTGTAATGTACATTTGGCACTGGCAAATATTTAGTTTCCATTCCAAATCCCGTATTCATCTGACAGATATTCATGGGTAAATGCTTTTTCCGGATAATATTTTAAATACCAGAGCTTCATGCCATTTCTGCTTTGTAATCGCTCCATCAGTTCAGCCAATCCACATAAAAGAAGCTGCAATCATTCAGTTAAGAGATGATTTTATACGCCAGGCCATTTCGTGTAATGTCCTTTCAATCTGTCACATGGTTTGCTGCAAGAAGGTATATTTTCTGCTCATTTTACCCCTTCTTGCTTTAATTGTAGTAGTATTTCAGTGATTTCCTAAAGTACCTTACAGATATACAAACCCATACCACAGTCAGCAAGACTGCTGTCAGCACAGTAGTACCTTTATTCAGAAATCCAAGAAATTTGCCGTCTGTCAAAACCTGCATTGGGAAATTGTAGATTACTATTGCCGGCACCAAAAAGGTAAATGTGGTTTTGAGTGCCAATGGATAGACCGAGTGAGGATTCTTCCCAACCTCCATCAAAGTCCAGAACATTTGGATCAGGCCCTGAATTCTTACAAACCTCAGTGAAAAGGTTACCATGATAAACAGGATACTGAAAAGCAGCAGCACTGCACAGCATACCAAAAGCAGATATCCCAGTACAGCTTTGATTGTTATGGGGAAGCCTCCTTTGATCACAGCGTAGATCAGAAATGCGGTTCCGAAAAATACACCTGAAAATAATCCAAAGTTGAACTGCCTCATGGAAATCATAAAGATTGGATTGACGGGCTTAATTAACAATGTGTCCAGCTCATAGTTTTTCACCTTGGATGGAATCATAATCAGATTGAAGAAGAAAACTCCTCCAAAGATTGAGTCCACAATCCAGACAGTGGCCAGCAAAGCATAGATCTGATATCTGTTCCAGCCTGATATGTTTTCAATGCCGGTATCATATACAAAGTAGTAGAACAGAATATTGGCTATGTATCCAAAGACAACAGTAAACATATTGATGAAAAAATTAAATCTATACATAGTCTCTCTTCTAAAACAATTCTTCAAAAAGCTGCAATATAACTTAAAATACCTCATGATCCTTTTGCCCTCTATGATCCGTAACCTGTATATTTTCTGAACGCTTCTTTTTTTAATTTGTATAAGAGTATTCCAAGTGCCACACTCCAAAGTACCTGTATCCCGAGCGCCTTTGCAATTTCAATCCCTTGTATATTTCCCATATAGATATCAATAGGAACAAACAAAATATATTTAAATGGTAAAAATGAGATTACTGTAAACAGTGGTTTCGGTAAGATTGATAGTGGGAGCAGTCCTCCGGATAAAAATCCTTCTATATTTTCCCAAAAATCCAACAGCCCGGAGATTTCTTCTATCCATGCAGTAAGAAATCCTAAGATACTTCCAATGATATACTTCAACACAAAGGCCACACATACCGATAGAAAAAAGAACGGTAAGTGGCTTGCTTTCCAAAAGATATATCTGCGGAAAACCAGACAGAATATCAGATAAGGGATGCTGATATTCAAAAGATAGATCAGCTTTTCTGCCCGGTACAGCTTGAAGTTAAGGGAAAAGAATCCTATCGGCTTCAACATCTGATTATGGATACTTCCATCTTCGATCATCGTTGCTATCTTTACCGTATTATCTCTAACATTCAGAATGTTAGAGAGTAGAAATGCTATCACATAGTAGGTGATCATCTGCTTATAAGAGTACCCACCGATTATCTCTACCTGTTCCCCATAGATTGCTTTCCATAACAGTATGTAAAGAACCAGTGGTACGCATCCAAACATGAAATTCAGGCAGACATTACTTCGATAAGCAGTAAATTCGCTCATTTTAATTTTGAATATTGCTTTTTGCATCCTCATCTGGTTTGACCACCTTCGAGCAGTTTTGCTATGATCTCTTCAAAATCCTCTTCCTGACTGTATGTTTTTAGGTTTTCAATCTGTCCGTCATAGATAACTGTACCATGATCAATCACGATTACTTTCTCACACAGCTGTTCAATATCCTTCATGTTGTGACTTGTTATTATCATGGTTGCCTGATGCTCTTTGTTGTACAGCTTTATGAATTCCCGCAACTTGTTCTGTGAAATGATATCAAGTCCTATGGTTGGTTCATCCAAAAGCAAAATCGAAGGCTCATGCAAAAGAACAAGGATTAGCTCCATCTTCATCCTTTCTCCAAGGGATAGCTTTCTGACCGGCGTTCTTAACAAATTCATGACATCGAGCAATGCAGCAAGCTCCTTCACCTTTTGCTCAATCTCTTTTTCCTTCAGTCCGTAGATATGTCCTTCCAGTTCAAAGGAATCATACGCAGATATATCCCACCACAACTGACTTTTATTGCCCATGACCAAGCCAATCTCTTTTAGGTAGTCCTTCTTTAATTCCTTTGGCACAAAGCCGTTGACATCAATCCATCCTTCTGTTGGATGGATCAGCCCCGCCAGCATCTTCAATGTGGTTGTTTTTCCGGCTCCGTTTAATCCAATCAGTCCGACCATCTCACCTTTCTCTATATGAAAGCTAATGTCCTGAACAGCTGTTATGGTTTTGTATTCGTTCTTGAATAGATTGCTGAACCAGCTCTTTGATTCAGACTGCTGCTTCACCTTGTATCTTTTTATGACATGATGGACTTCTATCATCTTATATTCCTTCCTATCAATGCTTTTCCCTAAATTTCAGCCTACCAAATGCATGATATAAGAATCAAAAGGTCTTTGATGAACCTGTTGCGGTAAATGTAGTTTTACTATCACAGGTGTTTCTGGATTTTTCATACAAACTTCATGCATACAACAAAAATGAACATACGGCATTTTCTATATATAATTTTACATCAAGACTTTTTAATCGTAAACTATCACGATCTGATTTTCATCATTAAGAAATAGACACATGGTATAA